>CAZVDW010000655.1:0-2988 GCA_964625645.1 uncultured Rhodospirillaceae bacterium | reverse complement strand
CGCGGACAGGTCTTCCGCAATCTTTTCGAGATCAGCCATGTTTCTTACTCCTGGTCTGAGATTTCCTGGTCGTAGGCAGGCCTGGGGTCAGGCCGCCTCTTGTGCATTTGCATGGGCGTCGATGACCCGCGCCAACTGACCGGCCGGAGCCTGGAGAACGCCGGCGATCTTGGTGGCGGGGGCGTTGATCAGCCCGACCAGCTTGCCGCGCAGCTCATCGAGCGACGGCAGGCTGGCGAGATTCCTGACCTCGGCCTCGGCGAGGGCCGTGGCACCGAGACCACCGCCGAGGATGATCAGATTCTCGTTGGTCTTGGCGAAGCCCACCGCGGCCTTGGCCGCCGCGACCGGGTCCTCGGACACGGCGATGGCCGTCGGCCCGCTGAACAGCGACGTCAGGTGATCGTAGGGCGTGTCGGCCAGGGCGAGCTTTGTCAGACTGTTCTTGGTCACCCGGAAGCGGGCACCCGCGGCGCGCATTTGCCGGCGCAGCTCGGTCGCCTCGCCGGCCGTGATACCGAGATAGTGGGTCACTACCACGGCATTGGCATTGCTGAAGACTTCGTGCAGCGATGCGACCATCGCTTCTTTTGCGGCTCGATCCACTGTGCGCCTCCATGACGCTGCCTTCCCGCCGGGACAGGGCCAGCCCTGTCCGACACGAAGGTCCGGTTGCATCTCCGGCCCCTGTCGGGGCCGGTCTTCCTATCCGGGAGGCAGCGACCGCTTGCCGCGGCCAGCGCGGCGGTCGGTCTTCCGCCTGTCTGCATGGGCCTTCTGCCGTGGCCTCAGCCAGGCGCCCATGGTCTCGGACAGGTCTCAGGCAGGCTCTCTTTCGCCCGCCGCGACGTTACGATCTCAGCCGGCAGGGCCGGTCAGAGCTTAACCAGTTCCTCGGGCTCCAGCTTGATGCCGGCGCCCATGGTCGAGCTCAGCGAAGCGCGCTTCAGGTAGATGCCCTTGGCGCCGCTCGGCTTGGCTTTGTTGATGGCGCCGACGAACGCTGCGACGTTCTCCACCAGGGCGGAGGCAGCAAAGCTCGCCTTGCCGATGCCGGCATGTATCACACCGGCTTTCTCGACGCGAAACTCGACCTGGCCGCCTTTGGCGTCCTTGATGGCCTGGGCCACATTGGGCGTGACCGTGCCGAGCTTCGGATTCGGCATCAGGCCGCGCGGCCCGAGAACCTTACCCAGCTTGCCGACCACGGCCATCATGTCCGGCGTGGCGATGCAGCGGTCGAAATCGATCTCGCCTTCCTGAACCTTGGCGGCAAGGTCGTCGCCGCCGACCAGGTCCGCACCGGCTTCGCGCGCTTCGTCGGCCTTCGCATCCTTGGCGAATACCGCGACGCGTATCGATTTGCCCGTGCCGTGCGGCAGGCTGACCATGCCGCGCACCATCTGGTCCGCGTGGCGCGGATCGACGCCCAGATTGAGCGCGATCTCTATGGTCTCGTCGAATTTTGCCGTGGCGCCGGCCTTGATCAGGTCGACGGCAGTGACAAGTTCGTGCTGCGTTTCCGGGTTGCGTGCCTCGCGAAGGGCGCGCGTGCGCTTGCCCTTTTTTCCAGCCATGGCTCAGCCCTCCACCGTGATGCCCATCGAGCGTGCCGAGCCCGCCAACATGCGGCAGGCGGCGTCGACGTCATCGGTGTTGAGGTCGGGGTTCTTGGCCTCGGCGATTTCCCGCAGCTGGGCCATGCTGACCGAGCCGACCGGCTCGTCGCGCCCGGTTTCGCCGGAGCCCTTGTCAAGGCCGGCTGCCTTCTTGATGAAATAGCTCGCCGGCGGCGTCTTGGTCTCGAAGCTGAAGCTGCGATCGCCATAGACGGTGACCACCGTCGGGATCGGCACGCCCTGTTCGAGGTTTTGCGTCGCCGCGTTGAAGGCCTTGCAGAATTCCATGATGTTGAGCCCGCGCTGACCCAGCGCCGGACCGATAGGCGGTGACGGGTTGGCCTGGCCAGCCGGCACCTGCAGCTTGATGTAGCCGTCGATCTTCTTTGCCATCACTTACCCTTTGCGGGAGCGCGGTACGGCCGTGGCGAGCCTCCCGCGCGTTTCGGAGCCCGGCGGATACCGCGGCCGGAACCTTTCGTCAAGCTTTCTCGTTCAAAGCTTCTCGACTTGCGAATATTCCAGCTCGACAGGTGTCGCCCGTCCGAAGATGGTCACAGCCACCTTGAGCCGCGCCTTGTCCTCGTCGATATCCTCGACCATGCCGTTGAAGGAGGCGAAGGGGCCGTCCGAGACCCGCACCATCTCGCCGATCTCGAACAGGATCGACGGTTTCGGCCGCTCGATGCCCTCCTGCACCTGGCGCAGGATGCGGTCGGCCTCGGACTGGCGGATCGGCGATGGCTTGCCGCCGGTGCCGAGAAACCCCGTGACCTTGGCCGTGTTCTTGACCAGATGCCAAGTCTCGTCGGTCATCACCATGCGCACCAGCACATAGCCCGGCAGGAACTTGCGCTCGCTGGAGACCCGTTGGCCGCGGCGCATCTCGACGACTTCCTCGGTCGGCACCAGCACGTCCTGGATCAGCTCGGCCATGCCCTTGCGGATGGCCTGATCCTTGATCGCCTGGGCAACCTTCTTCTCGAAGCCGGAATAGGTGTGGACGATATACCACTTGCCGTCCTGTGTGGTCGCGTCAGCCATGGTTATCCTCCAAGGCCCAGAATCTGGCGCACGCCGAACGACAAGACCTTGTCGACCAGCAGGAAGAAGATCGACAGCACGGTGACCATGATGAACACCATGATCGTGGTCACGGTGACCTCTTTGCGCGTCGGCCAGGTTACGCGCGACACTTCCTGTCGCACCTGACGGACGAATTCTGCCGGTGAAGTCTTTGCCATCAAATCCTGCTAAACGGTTCTGCGTTCATGTTGTCGTTCCAAGTGGTCGGCGCGTGGCGCCGCTGCAAGGGCCGGGCTGGCAGGAGTGGAGGGGATCGAACCCCCAACCCCCGGTTTTGGAGACC
>CAZVDW010000654.1:0-6329 GCA_964625645.1 uncultured Rhodospirillaceae bacterium | reverse complement strand
ATAGGATGTGGCTTTCCCATCGCTGACCCCCAATATCCGCTGCCATACGCAGGGAATCACAGATCAACACTCTTGGGAATCCTGAATCCGATTAGTCATGACACGCTCTAGTTTCGGGTTGGCCTCTCAGAGCGGTTGTTGGTTGAGAAGGCGCATCTCAATCTCGCCGCCCGCTTCCTGCCGCACGACAACATCTCTGTGACCATTTGCGGCACGGTGTTCAATTAATCGGCTAAATACCGTGCTCTCAGATGCGCCTCGAAGTCGTCGGCGTCGAGCGGCTTGCCGCTGGCCTGGACGACCAGCGCGCGGGCGTCGAGCGAGCTGGCGAGGCTGTGTACGTTCTCGGCCAGCCAACCCAGGAGCGGGCGGAAGTCGCCCTCGCCGAGGGCCGTCTCCAGCTCCGGCTCGTCGCGGCGGGCGGCCTGGTAGAGCTGGGCGGCGGTGACCGCGCCGAGGGTGTAGGTGGGGAAATAGCCGAAGATGCCTTCCACCCAATGGATGTCCTGCAGACAGCCGTCGCGGTCGTCGGGCGGGGTGATGCCGAGGCCTTCGCGCATGCCCTCGGCCCAGGCGCCGGGCAGGTCGCCCGCCTCGAGCTCGCCGGCGATCAGCAGACGCTCCAGGCGCGTGCGCAGCAGGATATGCAGCGGATAGGTGACCTCGTCGGCCTCGACGCGGATCAGGCTCGGGGCGACGCGGGTCTGCAAGCGGTAGAGGTTCTCAGGCTCCCAGGCCTCGCCTTCGCCGGCAAAGGCCTCGCGCATCAGCGGCGCCGCGAAAGCCATGAAGGCACGGCTGCGGCAGGCTTGCATCTCAACGATCAGCGACTGGCTTTCGTGGATGCTCATGCCGAGGGCCTCGCCGACCGGCTGGTGGCGCCAGGCGCGCGGCAGGCCGTGATCGTAGAGCGCATGGCCGGTCTCGTGCAGCACCGCCATGATCGCAGAGGTAAAGTCGCCCTCGTCATAGCGCGTGGTGATGCGCAGGTCCTCGGGCGTGCCGCTGGAGAACGGGTGCCGGCTGGTATCGAGGCGGCCGTGCTCGGGCGGAAAGCCGACCGCATGCATCAGGCGCTCGGCGAGGCGCTGCTGGTCGGCGACCGCGAAAGGCCCCGGCGGCAGGCGCGGCGGCGCCTCGCCCGCCTGGCGCTCGCTGACGGCCGCGACAAGGTCAGGCAGGTCGCGGGCGAGGCGGGCGAACAGATTCTCGAAATCGGCCGCGCGCAGGCCCGTATCCCACTGGTCGAGCAGGGCGTCGTAGGGCGCGCAGGCCAAAGCCTCGCCCTTGACCGTGGCAACCTCGCGCACGAGCCGCACGACTTCGCTGAGCATGGGCGCGAGAGCGGCGAAATCGTTGGCCGGGCGGGCCTCGCGCCAAGCCGTCTCGCAGGCCAGAGCGGCACGGGTCTCGGCCTCGTGCAGGTCGGCGGGCACGGCCGTGGCGTGGCGCCGGCGCCGGCGCATGGCGGCGAGATTGGCGCCTTGCCAGCTATCCAGCGCCTCGGCCTCGGCGCCTTCCAGCAGCCCCGCCAGCGCCGGATCGCAAAGCATTTCGTGACGGATCAGGGCGAGCTCGGTCAATTGCTCGATGCGCGCTTGCGCACCACCCCGGGGCATCAGCGCCGCGCGGTCCCATTCGAGCAGCCGGCTTGCCTCGCCGAGCAGGGAGAGGCGGCGGAAGCGTGCCTCCAGTGCGCTGTAGGCCTCAGGCGTCAAGGCGCGCCATCACGGCAAGATTGGCGAAAAGCAGCACGCCGATGCCCTGGTGGATGACGCCGACGAGAACCTGCACGAACAGGCTGCCGCCCGAAAAGGCATGAATCACGCCAGCGCCCAGCAGCACTTGCAGGACGAGCACCCAGAACGCCATGTTAGCGGCGCGCTGGAATGGCGTGCGCTCGCCGCGCCGCGCGGCCAGCCAGAGCATGCCAACGATCACGGCTGTCGCCAGCGCGAGCAGGCGATGGCCGAAATTGAGCGCGATGCCGGGATCGCCGAGGTCGGGGATCAGCGCGCCGTCGCACAGCGGCCAACTGGAACAGGCGAGGCTGGCGCCCGACTTGGCGACCATGGCGCCGCTGGCGACGGTGACCAGCGCTGCTGCCGCCGCCGGCCAGACCAGGGCGTGGCCGGCGCCTTTGCGGGGCGCGCCCGGGCTCCGCGCCAGCATGGTGGCGTGCACGATCAGGGCCAGCAGCACCAGCGCCACGCCGAGATGCACCGCCACCGACCAGGGGCTGTTGCGGTCGAGCACCGTGAAGCCGCCAAGCCCGGCCTGGATCAGCAGCAGCAGCGAGGCGACGACCATGACCTTGAAGATGGCCGGCGCCTCCTGGCGCTTGCGCCACGCCATCACCAGCAGCACCAACGTCAGCGGGCCGACCAGCACCGCGGCGTTGAAGCGGTGGGTCCACTCGGACATCACCTGCCAGAAGGTGTAGTCCGCCTCCAGGGCGATGAGCTCGGCGGCGCTGGGGAACCAGAGGCCGTAGCAAAGCGGCCAGTCAGGGCAGGAAAGGCCGGAATCGGTGAGCCGGGTCAGGGCGCCAAGCAGGATCTGCACGAAAATCGCCAGCGCCGTGATCGCCGAGACTTTGCCAAAGGCCGTCATGGTTTCGCTCTCCCCGCCTGTCTGCGGAACAGGACATAGACCACCAGCAGGCCGGCCGCCAGGGCGAACCAAGTGAGCGCATACTGCAGGTGGTCGTTGCGCAGCGAAAGCGCCCTCTGGCGCGGCTGCGGCCAGCCATCGGCTTCGGCCGTCGAGGCTTCGAGGTAGAACGGCAAGGCCTCGGCGCCGGCCATGGCGGCGGGATCGATGCGGAACCACTGGTCGTCTTCGGGCCGATTCTCCGGCGTGAAGCTGTTCGGCCTGGGCGGCAGGCGCACCAGCCCTTCAAGGCTCTCCCGGCCCTCGCCGCGGCCCACCATGTCGCGCGCCGCGTCGGGCACCCAGCCGCGGTCGACCAGCAACAGGCGGCCATCGTCGGTCAACAACGGCGTGACTACCACGACGCCGACCGCGCCTTCGTGGGTCTGGGCCAGGACATGGCGCTCGCGGCCATGGTCGAAGGTGCCGGAGGCGGTGACCCGGGTGAATTCCTGCGGCGCTTCGGGCAGCACCACAGCCGCCGTGTTGGCGCGGGCCTCGATGGTGGCGATCAGCTCACGCTTCCACTGCAGCCGGTCAAGCTGCCAGAAGCCGAGACCGAGCAGCACCGCGAGGGCAACTGCGGCCAGAGCGTCAGTGACGAGGCCGGTTCTCAACATCGAGAATGTTATGGCGGTAATGCAGGCCCACCATGCCGGCCTTGAGCACCGGCAGCATCGCCAGCGACAGGCCGAGGATAAGCGGTGTCCACAGAGCCATGTGCAGCCAGAGCGGTGGCGCGAAGCTCAGCTCGGTCCACAGCGCCAGGCCGACCACGATGAAGCCGACGATCATGATGATGAACACGGCCGGGCCATCGCCCGAGTCCTGGGCCCTAAGATCAAGGTCGCAGACCGCACAGCGATCCGCGACCTGAAGATAGCGGCGGTAGAGACGGCCCTCGCCGCAGGCGGGGCAGCGGCGCCCGAGCGCCACCGCCAGCAGCGAGGGCGGTGGGATCGGGCTCAGCTGCCGCCCCACCAGTAGACACAAACGAAGAGGAACAGCCACACCACATCGACGAAATGCCAGTACCAGGCGGCTGCCTCGAAGCCGAAATGCTGCTCGGGCTTGAAGTGGCCCTTATAGGCCCTGCCCAGGCAAACCAGCAGGAAGATGGTGCCGATGATGACGTGGGTGCCGTGGAAGCCCGTGGCCATGAAGAAGGTCGAGGGATAGATGCCGCCCGAGAACGAGAACGCCGCGTGGCTGTACTCGTAGGCCTGCACTGCCGTGAACAGCGCGCCGAGGCCGACCGTGAGCAAAAGGCCGAGCTTCAGGTGCTGCCTGTTGCCTTCCTTCAGGGCGTGATGCGCCCAGGTCACCGTGGCGCCCGAGGTAAGCAGGATCACGGTGTTGAGCAGCGGCAGGTGCCAGGGATCGAAGACCTTGATGCCTTCCGGCGGCCAGACGCCGCCATTCGCGGCCACACGTTCGAACTGGATCGCCTCGTCGGCATAGATCGAAGCATCGAAAAAGGCCCAGAACCAGGCCGAGAAGAACATCACCTCGGAAGCGATGAACAGCACCATGCCGTAGCGCAGGCCGAGCTGCACCACCGGGGTATGATGGCCTTCCGAGGTCGCCTCGCGGATCACGTCGCGCCACCACACCACCATGGTGCAGGCGACGATCAGCCCGCCCAGTAAGGCGATGGCGCCGCCGCCGCCTTGCTCGTGCATGTACAAGACCATGCCGCCGGTGATCAGCAGGGCCCCGAGCGCGCCGACAATCGGCCACGGACTGGGATCTACCAGGTGATAGGGATGGTTCTGGTGGGCTGTGTCACTCATTTCAGCTCTCCGCGCTCTGCATGGTCTTCAGTTCACCGACGTCACCGCAACCGCCGCGGCATTTGCCGCTTCGGTCCGGCGCGCCAGCGCTTCGGGTCCGGCATCGTAAAAGGTGTAGGACAGGGTGATGGTGCGAATTGCCGCCGTATCCGGGTCATCGGCGATGGCCGGATCGACGAAGAACTGCACCGGCAGCTCGGCACTGGCGCCGGGCTCGAGATACTGCTCCTCGAAGCAGAAGCAGTCGATCTTGTTGAAGTAGGCACCGGCCAGCTGCGGCGTGACGTTATAGGTGGCGCTGCCGACAATGGGCGCATCGCCCAGATTGTCGGCCCGGAAGAAAGCCAAGGCACTCTCGCCGGCGCGCACCGTGACGCGGCCTTGCAAGGGCTCGAAACGCCAGGCCAGGTCGCGCGCCGTATCGGCGTTGAAGCTGACCGCGATCTCGAGATCGCCGACGTTGCCGGGCGCGGCGGCGGCGACCCTCGTGGTACCGCCATAGCCGGTCACCTGGCAGAACAGCTGGTAGAGCGGCACCGAGGCATAGGCCAGCCCCAGCATGCCGAAGACCGTGCCGCCGAGCACAAATGCCAGGCGCCGGTTGCGGGCTGCCATGGTGGCGTCCGCGGCCATGCTCAGCCGCCGCCGCCGAACTTGGCGAGGGTGATGAAGAAGAACAGCACCACCAGCGCGCACAGCGTGCCTGCCAGCGCCAGGTTGCGCCGGCGGTGTTTCTTGTGCTGCGCGTGGTAGGGCATCGTTGTCATGCCCCCGCCCGGACCAGCCAGTGGTCGGCGCCCAGGGCCACGAAAATCAGGAAAAGATAGGCGATGGAATAGCCGAACAGGCTGCGTGCCGCAGGCTCGCTGCCGCCGCGCCAGACGGCGACGGCCCGGCGCAGGAACCCGGCCCCCAGCAAGATCGCACCGGCACCGTAGAGCCAACCGCTCAGGCCCAGCGCCCAGGGCGCCAGCGTCAGCGGCACCAGCACGATGCTGTAGGCCAGAATCTGCCAGCGCGTGTCGGCTTCGCCGCGCGCCACCGGCAGCATCGGCACGCCGGCCTTGGCGTAGTCGTCGCGGCGATAGAGCGCCAGGGCCCAGAAGTGGGGCGGCGTCCAGATGAAGATGATGGCGAATAGGATCAGCGGCAGCACGTCGACGCCACCCGTGACCGCGGCCCAGCCGATCACCGGCGGCAAGGCCCCGGAAGCCCCGCCAATAACAATGTTCTGCGGCGTGCGCCGCTTGAGCCACAGGGTGTAGACGAAGACATAGAAGGCGATGGTGAAGGCGAGCAGCCCGGCCGCCATCCAATTGACCGCCAGCGCCATCAGCGCCACCGAGCCGATAGCCAGCGTCACACCGAAGCCGAGCGCCGCGCCCGCCGGCATGCGGCCGGCCGGAATCGGCCTGTCGCAGGTGCGCCGCATGACCGCGTCGATGTCGCGGTCGCACCACATGTTGATCGCGCCGGACGCGCCGGCGCCGACAGCGATGCAGAGCAGCGCCGTAAAGGCGATCACCGGGTGCAGCCCGCCCGGCGCCAGCGCCATGCCCATCAGGCCGGTAAAGCAGACCAGCGACATCACCCGCGGCTTGAGCAAGGCAAGAAAGTCGCGCGGCCCGGCCTCGGCCGGCGCGAAGGCACCGGCCGGGCTGGCCTGGACTGCTGTCAGGTCTGACACGCTGTGTACCGCCTACCTTCCGGGCCCAAGGCTCACTTGACCTCGGGCAGCTCCTCGAAGGTGTGGAACGGCGGCGGTGACGCGGTCGTCCATTCCAGCGTCGTCGCGCCCTCGCCCCACGGATTGTCAGCGCATTTGGGCCCCGCCGTGAAGGTGCGCAAGACGATGAACACGAACAACATCGCCGAGGCGAAGGA
>CAZVDW010000653.1:0-2635 GCA_964625645.1 uncultured Rhodospirillaceae bacterium | reverse complement strand
GAGGCCGGCTTCGGCGACGTTCAGGTGGTCGATTCGCCGAGGCCGCAGAACTGCATCTACATCTGCCGGGCTTAAGCCGGCGGCTCGACCACGCGCGTGGCGAAATTCGCCGGCGCGACGATCTCCAGCACCTCGAAATCCTCCGAACAGGCGATCTCGCGGTGCGGCAGGCGCGGCGTCTGCAAGATGGCGTCGCCCTTGCGGATGGTGCGCTCGCCCTGGCCGGCATATTCGAAGCGCGCCCAGCCATTGAGCACCATGACGAACTGGAACGTGCAGTCGTGCACGTGCCACTGCTGCACCTCGTCTTCCATCTTGCGCCCGTTGGCCTTGACGATGTGGGCGATGTAATCGCCGCCCGTCCCGGCCTTGATGCCGAGGTCGCGGTAGTCGAAGATGTTGCGCAGGCCCTCTTTCCACTCGGCGTTTGCCGCCTCGTTATGGACGAAATTCCACTCGCTCATGGCATCCTCTCCCTGTTGGTTTGAGGCCAATGCTATAGAAGAATGCGGATTCGACAAGCCGGGATAAGGAGCGCACCATGCTGTTGAGAATGCTCTTGCCAGTCGCCCTCGTCATCAGCGCGACCGCCGCGGCGGCGTTGCCGCTGGAGCGCATACGCCTGCCGGAGGGCTTCACCATCTCGGTCTATGCCGAGGGCGTCGTGAACGCCCGCCAGATGGCGCTGGGTGAGAACGGCACGCTTTTCGTTGGCTCGCGCTCGGCCGGCAACGTCTACGCCCTGGTCGACCGCGACGGCGACCAGCGCGCCGACAAGGGCTTCATCATCGATCGCGACCTGCGCATGCCGACGGGCGTGGCTTTCCGCGATGGCGCGCTCTATGTCGGCGCAGTCAGCCAGATCCTGCGCTACGACGACATCGAGGCACGGCTCGACCACCCGCCCGAGCCGGCGGTGGTGAAAGGCGACCTGCCGCGCGATACCCACCATGGCTGGAAATATCTCGGCTTCGGGCCGGACGGCAAGCTCTACGTGCCCATCGGCGCGCCCTGCAATGTCTGCGAGCCGCCGCCGCCTTTCGCCACCATCCAGCGCCTGGACGCGGACGGCGGCAACATGGAGACCTATGCCAGCGGCGTGCGCAATTCCGTCGGCTTCGCCTTCCACCCCGAGACCGGCGATCTGTGGTTCAGCGACAACGGCCGCGACAGCATGGGCGACAACCTGCCGCCGGGCGAGCTCAACCACGCGCCCGCGCCCGGCCTGCATTTCGGCTATCCCTATTGCCACGGCGGCAGCGTCGTCGATCCGCGCTATGGCGGCGATGCAGGCTGCGACGGCTACGAGCCCCCGGCGCAAGCCCTCGGCCCCCACGTCGCCCCCCTCGGCCTGACCTTCTACAGCGGCGACATGTTCCCGCCGGCCTACCGCAACCAGGTCTTCATCGCCGAGCACGGCTCCTGGGACCGCTCGGCCAAGATCGGCTACCGGGTGGTGCTGGTGCGCCTCAATGACGCCGGCAAGGCGATATCCTACGAGCCCTTCGCCGAAGGCTGGCTGCAAGGCCAGTCGAACTGGGGCCGCCCCGCCGACGTCCTCGTCATGCCCGACGGCGCCCTGCTTATCGCCGACGACCAGGCCGGCGCCATCTACCGCATTGCCTACGGGGAGTGACTTGTCGCCGCCTTGCCCTGTTGCCCGCCTAGGGCGTAGCATGGCGCCCACTGCCCGCGGGTCGGCGACGGCCTGAGCAAGTGGGGGATGCCCGATGGCGGAGGCGACCGGCGAACGCAAGCTGGCGGCGATCCTGAACGCGGATGTGGTCGATTACTCGCGTCTGATGCAGGACGACGAGCGCGCCACGGTGCGCACGCTGACCGAATACCGCGAAGTTTTCGCCGACCACATCACCCGCCACCATGGGCGCGTGGTCGACAACCCCGGCGACAATCTTCTGGCCGAGTTCGCCAGCCCCATCGAGGCGGTGGAGGCGGCGACGCACATCCAGCGCGAACTGGCCCGGCGCAACCGTCAGCTCGCCGAGCACCGACGCATGGCGTTCCGTATCGGCATCAACCTCGGCGACGTGCTCGACCACGACGGGGCGCTGTTCGGCGACGGCGTCAACATCGCCGCGCGCCTCGAGGGTCTGGCCGATGCCGGCGGCATCTGCGTCTCGGGCAAGGTGCACGAGGAGATCGACGGCAAGCTCGATCTCGCCGCCGAGCCCATGGGCGCACACCAGGTCAAGAACATCGAGAAGCCGGTACCGGCCTTCCGCATCGTGCTCGATCCTGGCGTGGCGCGGCCCAAGCCCGGCACCGCCCGCGGCCGGCCCCGCTGGCTGATCCCGGCGGCGGTAGCCGCGGCAATGATCGCCCTCGGCCTGGTGGCCTGGCAGCTCAGCCTCAGCCCGGCGCCCGAGCAGACTGCCGAGCCTGAGCAGCCGGCGCCGGTTGCCCAAATATCCCACAAGCCTGTCATCGCCGTGCTGCCCTTTGCCGACCTGAGTCAGGAGGCCGACCAGGAGTGGTTCGCCGACGGCCTGACCGAGTCCCTGATCACGGACCTGGCCAAGCTGGCGAACGTGCTGGTCATCGCTCGCAACTCCGTCTTTCGCTACAAGGGAAAGCCGGTGGATGTGCAGCAGGTGAGCCAGGAGCTGGGCGCCAA
>CAZVDW010000652.1:0-1685 GCA_964625645.1 uncultured Rhodospirillaceae bacterium | reverse complement strand
AACTGGACCAACGAGGAAGGCTCGCGCTTCGCCCCGGCGATGATGGGCTCGGGCGCCTACTCGGGCGCGCTCGACCTCGCGCAGGTGTTGGCGCAGGAGGAAACCGGCGGCGGCCAGACCGTGGCCGAAGCCCTTGCCGAGCACGACCTGGCCGGTGCCGCGGCGGTCGGCGGGCGCACCCCGCACGCCTATTTCGAGGCTCATATCGAGCAGGGCCCGATCCTCGAGGCGGCGGGGCACACTGTCGGCATCGTCACCGCCATTCAAGGTATCCGCTGGTTCGACTGCCGCGTCGAGGGCATGGAGGCGCATGCCGGCCCGACGCCGATGCCCGCCCGCAAGGACGCCCTGCTGGCAGCGGCGAGACTGGTCGAGCGCGTCCACGCCATCGCCCTCGAACATGCGCCGGACGGCCGCGGCACGGTGGGCGAGTTCCGCATCTCGCCGGATTCGCGCAACGTCATTCCGGGCTCGGTGCATCTCGGCATAGACATGCGCCACCCCGATGCCGACGCCCTGGCGGCAATGGCCGCGGCCCTGCGTGAAGCCCATGATGGCTTGGAAGGCTACGGCGGCACGCTGGAGGAGATCTGGTATTCGCCGCCGACCGCCTTCGATAGCGCCTGCGTGGCGGCGGTTCGCGGCGCGGCGGAGGCGCTGGGCGCTTCATACCGGGAGATCACCAGCGGCGCCGGCCACGACGCGAAATACATGGCCGACATCTGTCCCTCGGCGATGGTCTTCATTCCCTGCCGCGACGGCATCAGCCATAACGAGATCGAATCCGCCGAGCCCGAGCACGCCACCGCAGGCGCGGACGTGCTGTTGCTTGCCGTCATGGAGAAGGCGCAGGAGCCCGCCTAGCGCCGGCCCCAGAGAGGGGGACAGGGCCGGCGCCGCGGCGAACCCGCGAGGGATAGGAAGAAGCCTCAGTAAGATGCCACCATGGCGCGGCCGCCGCAGTGAGGTATCTCACAGGCGCATTGGACGACCACCAAGGAGCCCGAAATGATCGTCAAGCAGCTCTACACCGACAACGCCTACCGCAATTTCAACTACCTCATCGTCTGTCCCGACAGCGGCGAAGCATTGGCCGTCGACCCGCTCGATCACGAGCGCTGCCTGGCCGCCGCGAAAGATGCCGGCTGGGAGATCACCCAGGTACTCAATACCCATGAGCACGGCGACCATACGGGCGGAAACACGGCCGTGATCGCCGCCACCGGTGCCAGGCTGCTGGCCCACCATGGCGCCAAGGGCAAGATCCCCGGTCTCGATCACGGATTGTCCGCGGGCGATGTCATACAGGTCGGCAAGCGTGTCGAGCTGGAAGTTCTCGACACGCCGGGACACACCATGAGCCATGTCTGCGTCATGGGCCATACGGACCATCCGGCCCTGATCTGTGGCGACACCCTGTTCAACGCCGGCGCCGGCAACTGCCACAATGGCGGCCACCCGAAAGAGCTTTACGAAACCTTTGCCGGGCAGCTGGCCGCCCTGCCCGACGATACCCTGATCTATCCCGGCCACGACTATGTCGTGAACAATCTCGAATTCACCCTGGACAGGGAGCCGGACAATGCGCGCGCGGCGGCGTTGCTGGACGAGCTGAAAGGGCAGGACCCGCACCAGGCAAGGGTGACCTCCCTGGCATTGGAAAGGGAGGTCAATACTTTCTTCCG
>CAZVDW010000651.1:0-2291 GCA_964625645.1 uncultured Rhodospirillaceae bacterium | reverse complement strand
CCGGCGCTGCCGGAAATCATCGACATGATCGAGCAGGCCGGCAAGCCGGTGGTCGCCGCGATTCACGGCAATGCGCTCGGCGGCGGGCTGGAACTGGCGCTCGGCTGCGCCTGGCGCGTCGCGGCGGCAGGCACCAATCTGGGCCTGCCGGAAGTCAGCCTTGGCATTATTCCCGGCGCCGGCGGCACCCAGCGCCTGCCGCGCGTTATCGGCGTCGCACCGGCACTCGACATGATTGTCAGCGGCAAGCCGATCAAGGCGGAAAAGGGCCTGGCTCTCGGCCTCGTCGACGCGCTCGCCGAAGGCGATCTGGTCGAAGCGGCGGTGAAGTTTTGCCAGCGTCTGCCGGCCGGCGCCCAGGCGCTGCGCCCGACCCGTGCGCGCCAGGACAAGCTCGGCGAAGCCGGCGGCAATGCAAAAATGTTCGAGGATTACCGCGCCGCCATGGCGCGCCGGGCGCGCGGGTTGGAAGCGCCCTACGCGGCGGTGGAATGCGTCGAGGCGTCGCAGGCGCGGGAATTCGAGGCCGGGATCGAATTCGAGCGCGAGACCTTCAAGAAGCTGGTGGCCTCGGACCAGTCCGTGGCGCTGCGCCATGCCTTCTTCGTCGAGCGCGGCGCCACCAAGATCGACGGCCTCGCCAAAGATACGGCGAAGCAGGATATCCGCCGCGCCGCGGTGATCGGCTGCGGCACCATGGGCGGCGGCATCGCCATGAATTTCGCCAATGCCGGCATTCCGGTTACCGTTCTCGAAGCCGAGGACGCGGCGCTGCAAAAAGGCCTGGAGACGATCCGCGGCAATTACGCCGCCAGCGTCGCCAAGGGGCGCATCGCGCAAGCCAAGATGGATGGCTGCATGGGATTGATCGAAGGGATCACGGACTTCGATCAACTTGGCGAGCCCGACATCGTCATCGAGGCGATCTTCGAGAAAATGGACGTCAAGAAAGAAGTGTTCGCCAAGCTCGACGCGGCGACGCCACCGGCCACCATCCTCGCGACCAACACCTCGACCCTCGACGTCGACGAGATCGCCTCGGCGACCAAGCGGCCCGACAAGGTCATCGGCACGCATTTTTTCAGCCCCGCCAACGTCATGCGTCTGCAGGAAAATGTGCGCGGCGCCAAGACCTCGGACGAGACCATCGCCACCACCATGGCGCTGGCCAGGAAGCTCGGCAAGGTCGGCGTGCTGGTCGGCGTGTGCGACGGCTTCGTCGGCAACCGCATGCTCTATGCCTATTCGCGCCAGGCCAATTTCCTGCTCGAGGAGGGCGCTCTGCCGGCCGAAGTCGACAAGGCGATTTTCGATTTCGGCTTTCCCATGGGGCCGTTCGCCATGGGCGATCTCGCCGGGCTCGATGTCGGCTGGCTGGTCAGGCAGGCGCGCGCCGCGACGCGGCCGAGCAATCTGCGCTATTCGCCGATCGCCGACCGCATCTGCGAGATGGGGCGCTACGGCCAGAAAACCTCGGCCGGCTGGTACCGCTACGATACGGGCAGCCGCGTGCCGATTGCCGATCCCGAGATCGAGAAACTCATCGTCTCTGTGTCCGAGGAGCTCGGCTATCAGCGCCGGCCCATCGACGAGAAAGAGATCATCCAGCGCTGCATGTATCCGCTGATCAATGAGGGGGCGAAAATTCTCGCCGAAGGCATCGCCCAGCGCCCCGGCGATATCGACACGGTATGGATTTACGGCTACGGCTTTCCGCGCCAGCGCGGCGGGCCGATGTTCTACGCCGATACCATCGGCCTGAAGGAAATTTACGAGGTCATGAGCGCGCTTTACGACGCGCATGGCGAATGGCTGAAACCGGCGCCGCTGCTCGCCGAACTCGCCGCCGCCGGCAAAAGCTTTGGGGAAATTTAGCATGGAGATAGCACTCAGCGGCACCGACGCCGCGTTTCAGCAAGAAGTCCTAGACTTCATCAGGGCCGAGCTGCCGGGCGACATCAAATCCAAGGTCGAGCGCGGCCAGACTCTCGAAAAAGACGATTATGTGCGCTGGCAGAAAATCCTCTTCAAGCGCGGCTGGAGCGCGCCGAGCTGGCCGCTCGAATATGGCGGCACCGACTGGACGCCGCTGCAACGCCATCTGTTCGAGGAGGAATTGGCCGCCGCCTCGACGCCGCGCATCATGCCGTTCGGCCTCGCCATGGTGGCGCCGGTGATCATGGCGTTCGGCGATGCGGCGCAGAAACAGCACTATTTGCCGCGTATCCTCAGTTGCGAGGATTGGTGGTGCCAGGGCTATTCCGAGCCGGGTGCCGGCTCCGACCTCGCCT
>CAZVDW010000650.1:0-8437 GCA_964625645.1 uncultured Rhodospirillaceae bacterium | reverse complement strand
ATCGGTATCGAGGGCACTGGCGTTGCCGTCGACCGCGGCCATATTGTTACGGAGGAATGGATGGCGACGGGCGAGAAGGGCGTCTATGCCATCGGCGACGTGGCCGGCCCGCCCTGGCTCGCCCACAAGGCTCGCCACGAGGGCATCATCTGCGTCGAGCGCATCGCCGGCCGGGACGGCGTCCACCCGCTCGATACCAGCAACATTCCCGGCTGCACCTATTGCCGGCCGCAAGTGGCCAGCGTCGGCCTGACCGAGGCTGCCGCCAAAGAGGCGGGCCATGAGATCAAGGTCGGGCGCTTCCCCTTCCTCGCCAACGGCAAGGCCGTTGCACTTGGCGAGCCCGACGGCATGGTCAAGACCGTGTTCGATGCCAAGACCGGCGAGCTGCTCGGCGCCCACATGATCGGCGCCGAGGTCACCGAGCTGATCCAGGGCTATGTCGTGGCCAAGAGCATGGAGGGCACCGAGCTCGACCTCTTGCACAGCATCTTCCCGCATCCGACCCTGTCGGAGATGATGCACGAATCCGTGCTTGACGCATACGGGCGCGCGATCCACATCTAGATACATGTCAGCATCACCGCCGACCGTCGCAAAGCGCCAACGGAAACCCGCCTGGATCCGCGTCAAGGCGCCGGTCTCGGCGGAGTACAACGAGACGCGAAAGCTGGTGCGCTCGCTGTCGCTCAACACTGTGTGCGAGGAAGCGGCCTGCCCCAATATCGGCGAGTGCTGGCACAGCGGCCATGCCACCATGATGATCTTGGGCAGCGTGTGTACGCGCAAATGTGCCTTCTGTAACGTTGCCACGGGGCGTCCGGACCAGCTCGACCCGCACGAGCCCGACAACCTGGCGCAAGCCGTTGCCAAGCTCGGCCTGCGCCACGTGGTGGTTACCTCGGTAGACCGCGACGACCTCGACGACGGCGGGGCGGGGCACTTCGTGCGCTGCATCCAGCGCATCCGCGAGACCTCGCCCGAGACCACCATCGAGGTGCTGACGCCCGACTTCCAGCGCAAGGATGGCGCCGTGGCGGCCGTGGCTCATGCCAAGCCGGATGTTTTCAACCACAATCTGGAAACCGTGCCGCGGCTTTACCGCATGGTCCGCCGCGCCGCCCGTTACGAGCATTCCCTGTGGCTGCTGAAGCACGCCAAGACGCTGGAGCCGGCGCTTTTCACCAAATCCGGCCTGATGCTGGGCCTCGGCGAGGAGGCGGCGGAAATCCTCACCGTCATGGACGACATGCGTGCCCATGACATCGATTTCATCACTATCGGTCAATATCTGCAGCCCACCCACGAGCACCACCCCGTGCACCGCTTCGTCACCCCGGACGAGTTTAAGGCCTATGAGAAAGCCGCCTACGACAAGGGCTTTCTGATGGTCTCGTCGTCGCCGTTGACGCGCTCGTCCTACCACGCCGATGCGGACTTCGCGAAGCTAAGGGCCGCGCGCGAGGCCTTGGTCTAGGCCCGTGCACCGACACGACGAACAACGCGTCCTGCCCTATACGGCGGCACAGCTCTACGACCTGGTCGTCGATGTCGAGCGCTATCCCGAATTCCTGCCCTGGTGCATTGCCGCGCGGATCACCCGGCACGAAGAAGGCGTCACCTATGCCGATCTGGTGATCGGCTTTCGCATGATCCGCGAACGCTTCGGCTCGCGTGTCGCCGGCAGCAGCCCCAACACTATCGATGTCACGCCGACCAGCGGGCCGTTTCGCGCCTTGGCCAACAGTTGGCGGTTTACCGATCAGGTCGAGGGTGGCTGTCTGGTGGATTTTCATGTCGAGTTCGAATTCCGCTCGCGGGTTCTCAACGCCCTCATCGGGGCACTGTTTCATGAAGCCGTGCGGCGCATGGTCGGCGCCTTCGAGGCGCGCGCCAGGGTGCTCTATGGGGAGGCGGCAGAGGCCAGCATGGCCAAGGCGTGCTCGACCGTGGACAGCCGCACCGCCTGACGGTCGCCGCCAAAGACGTGATGCTCTGCCTGCGTGGCATCTCCACGCACGGTGAGCCCGAAATACACCAATCCGACCGGTTTCTCGGCGCTGCCGCCGCCGGGTCCGGCAACGCCCGTCACGGCGATGGCGAGATCGGCGTCGGACCTTGCCAATGCGCCCTCAGCCATGGCCCGCACCACAGGTTCGCTGACAGCACCGTAACTCAAGGCGTCATCGCCGACTCCCAGCATCGCCTGCTTGGCGGCATTGGAATAGGTGACGAAGCCGCGGTCGACCACGTCCGAGGAGCCCGCGATCTCAGTCAGACAGCCCGCGATCAGGCCGCCCGTGCAGGATTCGGCGGTGGCGATCATCCAGCCGCGCCCGCGGCAGCTTTGCAGCACGGCTTCCGCGCTCCTTAGCAGGGCATCGTCAAAGCTCATGACACCACCTTCATAATCAGCCACAGCGCGGCGCCGGCATAGAGGCCGGCCGCCATGTCATCGGCCATCACGCCCAGGCCGCCTGCGACCTTGCGGTCGAGCCACGAGACCGGCCACGGCTTGAGGATGTCAGCCAAGCGAAACAGCACGAAGCCGGCCACGTAGGCCCAGGCCGAGACGGGCACGAAGGCCAGGGTCAGCCACTGACCCGCAACCTCGTCTATGACCACTTCGCCGGGGTCCTTGGTGCCGGTCTCCGTGGTGTACGCCTGAGCAGCCCAGCAGCCGATGGCAAAGACCACGATGCTCGCCAGGAGCAGGGCGAACTGGCCGGCGAGGGTATGGATGGCGAAAGCAAAGGGCAAGGCGGCGAGCGAGCCCCAGGTGCCGGGCGCTTTCGGCAGCAGACCCGAGCCGAACCAGGTGGCGAGCAGAGACGGAAACGTCATGCGACAAGGAGGGAGACGACGGCCTGCGCGGCGATCCCTTCGCCGCGACCGGTGAAGCCCAGGCCCTCTGTGGTCGTCGCCTTGAGGCCGATGCGCTGCACCGGGAGGTCGAGCAGCGCGGCCAGACGCTCGCGCATGGCCGGCTTGTGCGGCCCGAGGCGGGGAGCTTCGCAAATCACGGTCAGGTCGATATTTGCGATACAGGCGCCGGCTTCGTCCAGCAGCTTGCAGGCATGGGCCACGAACAGACTCGAATCGACATCGCGCCAACGCGCGTCGCTGGGCGGAAAATGCTCGCCGATATCGCCAGCGCCCAGCGCCCCGAGAATGGCATCCACGAGGGCATGCAGGGCGACATCGGCGTCCGAATGGCCGGCCAGGGCGCGGTCATGGGGGATACTCACCCCACACAACATGACGTGATCGCCAGCCGTGAAACGATGCACGTCGAAGCCACTGCCTATCCGGGTTTCGCCGCCGGTGCGGGCGAGCAGCCGCTCTGCCAGGGCCACGTCTTCGGCCGTGGTCACTTTCAGATTGTCCTCCTTGCCGGGCACCAGCGCGACGCTGAGGCCGGCCTGCTCGGCAACCGCTGCATCGTCTGTCAGAGCTTTCCCCGCGGCGGCCCGGTGTGCCGCGAGGATTGCCGGAAAGCGGAAAGCCTGCGGCGTCTGCGCCCGCCAAAGGCCGTCGCGCGTCACGGTCTTTGCAATAAGTTTGTCGCCACGCTTCAGGGTGTCGCGCACAGGCACGGCAAGGATCGCGCCGTCGCTCTCGCCCAGGGCGGCGATGCAGGCGGAAATGTCGTCAGCGTCCACAAAAGGACGGGCGGCATCGTGGATCAGCACATGATCCGGGGACCCGTCCGCAAGAGCTTCCAGACCGTTACGCACAGAATCCTGACGCTCCGCACCGCCGGCAATCGGATCGAGCAGCGTCAGGCCAGCCGTGGCCCCGTCATACAGCGCGCGATCGTCGGGATGAATGACCACGGCGACTTCAGCGATCTCCGGATGCTCGACAAAGACCCTGGCCGTTCGCCGCAGCATGGGCTCGCCGGCCAGCGGCAGAAACTGCTTCGGCACGGCACCGCCGAGGCGGTGTCCGCGCCCGGCAGCGACGATCAAGGCGAAGGTGCGAGGCATCGGCGCGCACGGTAGCGCCTGGCCATGGCGTTGCCAAGGCGGCCGGTGACTCTACAATGCCAGGCCATGAACACAGATATTGACGTCTCCACTTTCGACCTGCGAGCGGTACCGGATGATTTCGTCGCCGATCCCTATCGCTATTTCGCGGCGTTGCGCGCGCACGACCCGGTGCACCGTAATCCGGACGGCTCTTACGTGCTGACGCGTTACGACGACATGACCGCGGTCTATCGTGACGCTAAGCTTTGGAGCTCCGACAAGAAGGCCGATTTCAAGCCCAAGTTCGGCGACAGCCCGCTTTTCGAGCACCACACCACCAGCGTGGTGTTTACCGATCCGCCCGACCACACGCGCATCCGTGGCCTCTTTCAGGCCGCCTTCACGCGCAAGGCCTTGCAGGCGCTGACCTCGCGCATCGAGGCGCTGGTCGACGGCTATCTCGATGCCCTGGCGGACCGCGGCGAGATGAACGTGGTCGAGGACTTTTCCTTCCGCCTGCCGATCGAAGTGGTCTGCGACATGCTCAGCGTGCCGCGCGAGGATCGCACCCTGATCCGCGATTGGGCGGTGGCCATCCTGACCGCGCTCGAGCCCACCCTGACCCAGGCGCAGCTCGACGAGGGCAACCGGGCGGTCGACGATTTCAAGGCCTATCTGCGCCAGCTCGTGGCCTATCGGCGGGCAAATCCCACCGACGGCTCGACGGGCGAAGTTCTGACCGCCCTGATGACCGCCGAGCAGGACGGCGAGACCTTGAGCGAGGTGGAGCTGCTGCATCAATGCATCTTCATGCTCAATGCCGGGCACGAGACCTCGACCAACATGATCTCGCACGGCATACACGAGATGCTTTGCCGCCCCGACGAAGTGCGGCGGTTGCGCGACGATGCCGGCCTGGTCGAGAGCTGCGTCGAGGAGATACTGCGCTACCAGGCGCCGATCCAGATCAACAATCGGCGCTCGACCGCGCCCTCGACGGTGGGTGGTACCGACCTGCCTGCCGGCACCAGTGTTCATTTGATGATCGGAGCCGCCAATCGAGACCCGCAGCCGTTCCCCGATCCCGACAGCTTCGATATCGGTCGCCGGCCGAACCGGCACCTGTCGTTCGGTCTCGGTGTGCACGTTTGTGCCGGCAATGCCCTGGCGCGCATCGAATGCGCCATTGCCATAGGCAGGCTTTTCACGCGTTTTCCGAGCTTGCACATGACCGAGCCGGCGGAAATCGCCAAGCGCATCCGCTTTCGCGAAGTGACGCAGCTCGGCGTTGCCATTTAGGACCGATGGCCCTAGGTTGCCCAAGAATTAGGCAGCCTTGAAAGAAACCTGCGCCATGACCCTGCGGATCGGCCCGATCACGCTGGACAATCCTGTGATCCTGGCTCCCATGTCGGGAGTTACCGACTTGCCTTTCCGCCGCCTCGCCAAGCGTTTCGGGGCCGGGCTGGTGGTCTCGGAGATGATCGCCAGCCAGGCCCTGATCCACGCCAACCGGCGCACCTTGACCATGTCTCGCGGCGCGCCCGAAGCGGCACCGCTGGCGATCCAGCTTGCCGGCTGCGAGCCCAACGTCATGGCCGAGGCGGCCAGGCTGGCCCGCGACCGCGGCGCCGCGATCGTCGATCTCAATTTCGGCTGCCCGGCCAAGAAAGTGGTGAACGGCATGGCCGGCTCGGCGCTGATGCGCGACGAAGCCAAGGCGGCGGAGATTTTCGCGGCCGTGGTGGCGGCGGTCGAGGTGCCCGTGACCGTCAAGATGCGCACGGGCTGGGATGACGGCTGCCGCAATGCGCCGCGGCTGGCCCGTATCGCCGAGGACTGCGGCATTCAAATGGTGACGGTGCACGGGCGCACGCGCCATCAGCGCTATTCCGGCCATGCCGACTGGGACTTCATCGGCGAGGTCAAGGATGCCGTGTCCGTGCCCGTCATCGCCAATGGCGATGTGGCCGATTTTGCCGCGGCGGCGGAGATAATGCGGCGCTCGGGCGCGGACGGCCTGATGATCGGCCGCGCGGCCTGTGGCCGGCCCTGGTTCCCGGGGCAGGTGGCGGCGTTCCTGGCGAGCGGCAGGGAGCCGGCAGCGCTGTCGCCGGCCGAGCGCCTTGCCGTCGTGCTGGAGCATTACGACGCCATGCTTGCGCATTACGGTACGGACCGCGGCTTGCGCAATGCCCGCAAGCATCTCGGCTGGTACGTCCAGGGCCTGCCAGGGGCCGCACGCTTCCGCGAGCGTGTCTTTCGCCTGACCGAGCCCGCGGCCGTCATCGAGGCATTACGCGACCTGTTCGGGGCCAAGGCCTATGCCGATGCCGCTTGATGGCGCGCGCGAGAACGCCAAGGTCTTGGCCGCGCGCTCTGCCATCCTGGCGGCCTTGCCTGTCGCCGTCATCGCGGTCGACCGCGACTACCAGGTGACGGCGGCAAATCCCGCGGCGGAAAACCTGCTCGGCGGCAGCGAGGAGTTTCTCACCCGCCACCGCATGACCGATCTGGTCGCCGCGGACAGCCAATTGCTCTCCCTCATCGAGCAAGTCTTCAACGGTGGCCATTCCGTGGCCGAATACGGCGTCATGCTGGCAAGCCCGCGCTTTGGCGAGCATCCGGTGGATGTGAAGGTCACACCGCTCGCGGATTCCCCGGATATGGTGGTGATATGCCTCGAACAGCGCGCCATGGCGCATCAACTCGACCGTCAGCTCACGCATCGCGGCGCGGTGCGCTCGGTCAATGGCATTTCCGCCTTGCTGGCGCATGAGGTGAAGAACCCGCTTTCGGGGATTCGCGGCGCGGCGCAATTGCTCGAGCAATCGGTTGACGAATCCGAGCATGATCTGACCCAGCTCATCTGCAGCGAGGCCGACCGCATCCGCGACCTGGTCGAGCGCATGGACATCTTTGCCGACGACCGGCCATTGGATCGCGACCAGATCAATATTCACACCGTCCTCGAACATGTGCGCCGGCTCTGCGAGAGCAGCGCCAAAGGCGAAATTCGCTTTATCGAGCGCTACGATCCGTCCCTGCCGCCGGTTCACGGCAACCGCGATCAGCTCGTGCAGGTCTTCCTCAACATCGTCAAGAATGCCATGGAAGCCGTGCCGGCAAACGGCGGTGAAATCCAGATCACCTCCAGCTACCATCACGGCTTGCGCTTCTCCAACGTCGGAGACGGACGGCGGCACGGCTTGCCCATCGTGGTGTCGGTTCAGGACAACGGAAGCGGCGTGCCTGAAGACCTGCGCGATCACCTGTTCGAGCCTTTCGTCACCACCAAGAAGACCGGCACCGGACTTGGCTTGTCGCTGGTCGCCAAGATCGTCGAGGACCATGGCGGGCTGGTCGAGTGCGAGAGCGGGGGTCGCCGCACCACATTCGCCGTGCGCCTGCCGGCGGCAGGCTGAGGCGAGGGCAGCATGGCCGTGGGCTCGACCATTCTCGTCGCTGACGACGACACCAGCATTCGCACCGTCCTGAGCAAGGCGCTCGGCCGCCTCGGCTACACGGTTCGCGCCACGGGCATGGCCTCGACGCTGTGGCGCTGGGCGGCGGACGGCGAGGGCGACCTGATCATCACCGATGTGATCATGCCGGACGAGGACGGTCTCGACATGCTGCCGCGCCTGAAAAAGGCGCGCCCGGACATGCCCGTGATCGTCATGAGCGCACAAAACACGCTGATGACGGCGATCCGTGCCAACGAGCGTGGTGCGTATGAATACCTGCCCAAGCCGTTCGACCTCAACGAGGTCATCAGCGTGGTCAAGCGGGCGCTCTCGGAGCCCGCGCCACAGCAAGCCGCGATGCCTGCGCAGCCGGGTGAAGACGACAGCCTGCCCCTGGTCGGACGCTCACCGGCGATGCAGGAAGTCTATCGCGTCCTGGCGCGACTGATCGGCACCGATCTGACGGTCATGATCAGCGGAGAATCGGGCACCGGCAAGGAGCTGTTCGCCCGGGCGCTGCACGATTTCGGCAAGCGGGGCACGCATCCTTTCGTGGCCATCAACATGGCCGCGATCCCGCGCGAATTGATTGAAAGCGAACTGTTCGGCCACGAACGGGGGGCCTTCACCGGCGCTACCGCGCGCTCGCTCGGACGCTTCGAGCAGGCCGACCGCGGCACGTTGTTTCTGGACGAAATCGGCGACATGCCCCTGGAGGCCCAAACCCGCCTGTTGCGGGTGCTGCAGGAAGGCGAGTTCACCACCGTCGGAGGGCGGCAACCCGTGCGCACGGACGTGCGCATTGTCGCGGCAACCCATCGCGACCTCGGCGCCCTGGTGGAACAGGGGCTGTTCCGCGAAGACCTCTATTATCGCCTCAACGTCGTGCCCCTGCGCCTGCCGCCATTGCGTGAGCGTACAGAGGATGTGCCCCTGCTGGTGCGCCATTTCTTCGCGCGCGTGCAGGAGGAAGGGCTGCCCGGCAAGTCGCTGGACGGC
>CAZVDW010000649.1:0-2286 GCA_964625645.1 uncultured Rhodospirillaceae bacterium | reverse complement strand
CTTCGCCGGCCGCCGCGGTAAGCGGCGCCGAGATGGTCATCACCATGCTGCCGGCCGGCGCCCATGTGCGCGAGGTCTATTGCGGCGCTGGCGGCGTGATCGCCGCGGCGGCGCCCGGCACGGTGCTGATCGACTGCTCGACCATTGACGTAGACAGCGCGCGCGAGGTGGCGGCGGCGGCCGGGGCGGCGGGCCTCGCCATGCTCGATGCGCCGGTCTCCGGCGGTGTCGCCGGCGCTTCGGCGGCGGCGCTCACCTTCATGGTGGGCGGCTCGGCCGAGGCCTATGCCAAGGCCGAGCCCGTGCTGGCGCGCATGGGGCGCAAGATCGTCCATGCCGGGCCCAGCGGCAACGGCCAGGCGGCGAAGATCTGCAACAACATGATCCTCGGCATTTCCATGATCGCACTCGGCGAGGCCTTCACGCTCGCCGACTCCCTCGGCCTCGAGGCGCAGACCCTGTTCGACATTTCCTCGAACGCCTCGGGAAGCTGCTGGGCCATGCTCAACCACCTGCCGGTCGCCGGCATCGTCGAGACGGCGGCGGCGAACCAGGATTTCGCACCCGGCTTCGCCACCGACATGATGCTGAAGGACTTGCGGCTCGCGCAACAGGCGGCCAATGCCAGCGGCGCGGCGACACCGCTCGGTGCCGAGGCGGCCGCCCTTTACGGCGTCTTCAGCGCTGCCGGCAATGGCGGCCTGGACTATTCCGCCATTATAAAAATGATTGCCGGAAAGTGACCGGTAACGCTATGGTAACCAGGGACGGATAAAATTTTACGCAAATTGTGATCGTAAGTGGCCGCCGAGGGGCGATGGTGGGACGGATATGAGCGTGGATGAACAGGACGGCGGCGTTGCGGACGAAGGCGCGCGCGCTGGCGACAAAGTCGTATTTCTCGACTGCATCAGATTGATCGAGCGGCTGCACAGGCGGTTTCTCGATGTCGTGAAGAGCGAGCTCGACAGGCTTGGCATCGAGGACATCAACAATGTCCAGGCCGTGCTTTTGAGCAACATAGAGACCGAGAACCTGACGATCGGCGAGCTCACTCATCGTGGCTATTACATGGGCTCGAACGTCTCCTACAATGTGAAGAAGCTGGTCGAGAGCGGCTATCTCGTGCAGGAGCGCTCGGAGCATGACCGGCGCACCACGCGGGTGCATCTCTCAGACAAGGGCCTGCAGGTGGTGGCCGCGGTCAACGACCTGTTCGAGCACAATATCTCGCGGCTCGACGATTTGGGCCTCGGGGCGGATGAAATCCAGGGCGTGATCGGCAATCTTCGCGTGCTCGAGCGGTTCTGGACCGATTACATCAATTACGGACCGGGCTGAGCTTTTCCGGTATGCGTTTCTGCCTCGCCGTTCTGGCGCTCTTGCCGTTCGCGGCACCGGCTAGCGCCGACTCCGACTTGATGGCGCACAAGGTCAGCCGCAGCGAGGTGCAGTTCCTCGCCGGCGACCGCTTCAAGCTCGGCTCGCGCGCGCCCGACAGCAATGCGGTCGCGACGCTTACCGTCAACCATTTCACCAAATTCGGTGCCGGCGACGTCTTCTTCTTCATCGACTTCAGCCGCGAGCTCGACGGCGATCGCGAGAGCTCCGTCTATGGCGAGCTCTATCCCACCGTCGATCTGACGCGCCTGGCGTTGGGAGAGGATGGCGGGCGCGGCTGGAGCCTGTCCGGAGTCGCCGGCCTCAATCTGGGTGTTGGTGTCGGCATTTTCTTGCCCGGCCTGCGGCTCAGCCTGCCGCTGCCCGGCTTCGACCGGTTCAGCGTCTCAGTCTTTGCCTACGAGACTTTTCGCGACAGGCGCAGGCGGGATTTCCGCACAAGTTGGCAGACGACGCTGGTCTGGAGCATGCCGCTGTGGCGCGAGGACGACATTACCTGGCTGTCTTTCGGCGGCTTCTTCGACCTGCAGGGCGATCGCGGCGGCGGCCAGGAAATAAAAATCGTCGCCCAGCCCCAGCTGCGCTTCGATATTGGTGCCCTAATTGACAATCCGGGGCGGCATTTTCTCGGCACCGAGGTGCGCGTCTTCCGCAACAAGTTCGGCGTCGACGGCGTCCACGAGTTGGCGCCGCAGATGCTGTTCGTCAGCCGCTTCTGAAGTTTCGTAAGACCAGGGATAAGGCTCTAGAGCGTGTCGCATTTAATTGGCCTCATATCCGGCAGCTTTGAAATAGTTTTGGCATTCTTCTTCCGAGAAGAGGTCGCAGACGGCTCCGGCGGCTTGCCATAGCTCGTCATAGGTTCGCGCAGCAGCCTTGCGGATC
>CAZVDW010000648.1:0-19027 GCA_964625645.1 uncultured Rhodospirillaceae bacterium | reverse complement strand
TAATCTGTGCCGTAGACCACGATGGGCACCTTTTTCTTCAGCTTCCGGGTCTGCACCAGGGTCATCAGCTCGAAGAACTCGTCCATGGTGCCGAAGCCGCCGGGAAAGATCACCAGCGCCTTGGCCAGGTAGGTGAACCAGAACTTGCGCACGAAGAAATAATGGAACTCGAAAGCCAGCTCGCGGGTGACATATTCGTTGGCGAATTCCTCGTGCGGCAAGGAAATGGTCAAGCCGATATTGAGCCCCCTCGCCTCGGAGGCACCACGGTTGGCGGCCTCCATGATGCCGGGCCCGCCGCCGGTGCAGATGACGAAACGACGCTCCGACTCGGTCAGGCCCTTCGACCATTCGGTGAGGCGAAAGGCAAGGCTGCGCGCGGCCTCGTAATATTCCGCAAGCTCGCGCCGGCGCAGCGCCTTCTTGACGTCATTGCCGTGGTCTTGCGCGGCGGCAAGCTCGGCCTCGGCGGTCTCGCGGTCGGGCGCCCGGGCGGAGCCGAAAAAGACGATGGTGTCGCGAATCTGGAACTTGTCGAAGCGCGCTTGCGGCTCGAGATATTCGGCCAGGATGCGCACCGGGCGCGCCGCCGACGAGCCGACGAACTGCGCGTTGCGATAGGCCTTTTCCAGGCGTCGTGGTGTGTTCATGCGTGGTATTTCAGCGTCGATACTGGGCCGGCAGGTAATAGAGGGGATCGCCCGAACCTGCAACCGCGTCGTGACAGGCGTTGCAGAAAGCCACGTTTTCGGCCCCCGGCCCGTCGCTGCTGCCGAACACCCAGCCCTCGGGCATGACCATGGTGTAGGTCCAGCGCTCCGCCGCCACCTTCTCCATCACGAAGGCGGGTCCGAAGGCAACATGCCCGTCCGTGCTGACGGAAAAGCTGTCCTTGACCACCACCGAGCCGACCGGCAAAGGCTCTCCCGCGCCGTAACGGCCGTAAGCCGCGGCAGCGATCGCATTGGCGTAGTTGTTGACGAAGCGCCCGGCGTGAACCGCCGACAGATAGGGGCGCGTCGAGAAGCGCGGCCAGTGTTGGTAGTCCGCCAGCGCCTCGCTGAACGCGGCTGCCATGGCTGCGCGCATGCAGCCATAGAGGCGCTCGGCTTCCGCATCGTCCGGCGCCGCGCCACCCTCGGCAAGCCGGGGCAGGCGGCAGCGCGACGCGACCCCTGCCGTCTTGAAGTCCTGCGCCGCCACCAGCCAGGCGCCTGTGCCCGAAAGCGGCGCGCGCGCAGGCGGCGGCGGCTCGGCGCAGCCCGGCAGCAGGAGCAGTGCCATGGCGACAGCGATCTTGTGCATGGTCGGACTCTAGCCGGCTTGCGGGCGCGCGAAGAATCAAGTCGCATCACGCCTTCGGGAGCCTTTTCACGGGCCAGGCGCCGGTGTAGGGTCCGCGCGCCCTTGATTCGGGAGCCATCCGTGACCCAGACGCCCCTCGCGCCGCCTTCCGGCAGCCGTGATTTTCTGCCCGACACCATGCGCCGCCGCCTGGCGGTGCTGGCGCGCATTCGCGATGTCTTCGAGCGCCACGGCTTCGCGCCCATGGAGACCCCGGCCTTCGAGCGCCTGGAAGTGCTGGCGGGCAAATATGGCGACGAAGGCGACAAGCTCATCTTCAAGATCCTCAAGCGCGGCGAGAAGGCGGCGAGCGGCGAGGCGGACATGGCGCTGCGCTACGACCTCACCGTGCCGGCGGTACGCTTCTACGCCCACCGCCGCAACGAGCTGCCGCGCATCTTCAAGCGCTACCAGATGGGCCCTGTGTGGCGCGCCGACCGGCCCGGCAAGGGCCGTTTTCGGGAGTTTCTGCAATGCGACGTGGACATCTTCGGCAGCGCCTCGCCGCTGGCCGATATCGAGTGCCTGCTGACCCTCGCAGGGGCGCTCGGCGAAGTGGGTTTGCCCGATTTCGAGATCCGCCTGAACTCGCGCCGCGTGCTGCATGCCATGATGAACGCCTATGGCGTCGCCGAGCCCGACCATGGCAGCGCCCTGGTGGCGCTCGACAAGCTCGACAAGATCGGCATTGACGGCGTGCGCGCCGAGCTGTCGCAGCGCGGCATCGCCGCCGACGCCCTGTGCAAGGATATCGCCAAGCCCGATTTCGCCAGCCTCTTGCGCGACAAGCTCGACAGCGAGGCCGGGCGCGAGGGCCTGGCCGAGGTCGATACCATTCTCGAGGGCGTCGCCGCGGGGCAGCCCGCCGGCTCCATCCGCTTCGACCCGCTGCTCGCGCGCGGCCTCGACTACTACACCGGCGCCATCTACGAGTTCGTCGCCGAGGGCGCCGGCAGCTCGATCGCCGGCGGCGGCCGCTACGACGACCTCGCCGGCATGTTCCTCAAGCAGTCGGTGCCGATCTGCGGCGGCTCGCTCGGCATCGAGCGCATTCTCATGCTGGTCGAGGAGCGCATGGCGGCACCGACCCGGACACTTGCCTACGTCACCGTCTGGAACGCGGACTCGGCCGCCGACTCGCTGGCGCTTGCCGCACGCCTGCGCGCGGCCGGGCTCGCCGCCGAGACCGACCTCACCGGCGCCAAGCTCGGCCGCCAGTTCCGCACCGCCGACGACCGCGGCTGCCGCTTTGCCCTGGTGCGCGGCCCCGACGAGCGCGAGGCCGGCATGGTGACGGTCAAGGATCTCGACAGCGGCGAACAGGAGCAGGTCGCGCTCGACGCGGTGGCCGAGCACCTGAAAGACGCGCTCAGTCGTAATTGACGCTCGGCATCCAGGCGCCGCGGCCCTCGGGCAGCAGGTCGAGCAGGTTCCAGACCGGCGAATAGAGGTCCATGCCGCGATAGTGGTCGTCGCCCATGATGGCCGAGACCGTGTAGAAGTGGCGCACCTCGCCGTCGCGCTTGACGAAGACGCTGAGGCCGGGGCTTTGGCGGCCCGCCTCGTCCTCCATGCCGAAATCCACATTGAAGCTGGTAGCGCCGCTCGACAGGGTGCGCAGGTTGGACCAGCCGCGCGAATCGGCGAAGGCGCGCAGCTTGGCCGCCTCCTGCCTGGCCACCACGACCACGGGCACCGTGCGTGAGAGATGCGGCTGGATGGCGTTGTAGCCGTCGTGCCACATGGTGCACATGGGGCAGGGTTTCTCGTCCGCCGCCGCCCACATGAAGTGGTAGACGATCAGCGTGTCACTGCCCGGCGCGAACAATTCGGACAGACGCACCTCGCCACCGTCCGCTTCGCCGAAGACGTAGTCCTCCGGCACGGGCGTCTCGCTGGCCAGCTCGCGGCGCATCTCGGCGACCGTCTCGCGCTGCTCCTTGAGGGCGATCTCGGCCTGGCGCAGGTCCTCGCGGGCGCTGCGATAGTCCGCGCCCGCCGCATCGAGGGAAAAGGCTTGCATGGTCTCACAGCTCCGTTTTCTCGGTTTTTACCCACTCGTCCGGACCCGGGTCTCCGCCCGCGGCGACAACGGCAAGGCGGGCATAGTAGTGGTCCCAACCCTCGCCGTGACGTTCGGCAAGGTGGACGCTGAGACCGCTGTGACGCAGTATCAGCCGGGTGCCGCCTTCGGCCTCTTCGAGGCTGATCTCGACGCGGCTGGCGCCCGGCGGCAGCTCCTCGCCACCCTCCCAGCCCCAGCTGTAGACGACACGGCTGTGCGGCACGATCTCGAGCACCTCCCCCGCCGCGACGTCCTCACCGTTCACATTGCAACGATAGGCGCCGCCCGGGCGCGGCTCGAAGCTTACCTCAGTGCCCATCCAGCAGAGCATCTTGTCGGGCTCGGTGAGGAAGGCGAACACCGTTGCCCGGCTCGCCTCGATATGAATTTCTCGCTGCAATACAGTGTCATTCATCCGACAGTCTCCTCTGTTCCGCTTCCGCCGCGTCCTTGAGGCGCGCCAGGCCCGCCTGCCAATAGGCGTCGACGAAGGCCTTGAGCTCGGCCAGCGGCTCGCGGCGCGCCAGATAGAGCCGCCGCGTGCCCGCCTTGCGCACGCTCACCAGCCCCGCCTCCTCGAGCACCTTGAGATGCTGCGAGACCGCCGGGCGCGAAATGGCGAAAGCCGCGGCGATCTCGCCGGCACTTTTCTCGCCATCGCGCACCAGGCCGAGAATCTTGCGCCGATTGGGCTCGGCAAGTGCGCGAAGAACGGCGTCCATATGGTATGTAAGTATATTCTTACGTAAGTGTCAACTTACGTTAAAGCGCCTCGATCTGCTCCAACAGCATGTCGTGGCCCTCACTGCCCGGCGGCATGCGCGCGAGGAGGCGGCGCCAATAGGCCTCGGCTTCGGCCTGGCGCTGGTTCTGGGCGGCGTTGAGGCCGAGAAACCAGAGGGCTTGCGCCGCGTCGGGGTCGATCTCCAGCACCCGCGCATACAAGGCGACGGCGCCGTCCGGCAAGACCTCACCGCCGGCCTCCTCGCCGATGATCTGGGCCAGGCCGTTGAGGGCCTCGACATCCTCGGGCAGCAGCTCGACGGCCTTTTCCAAAGCCCTGCGCGCGGCGTCGAGATCGCCCATGACCTGCCTGGCGCGGCCGAGCCGCTTCCAGCCCTCGCCGTCGTCGGACTCTTCGGCGAGGCGGGCTTCGAGACGCGCCACCATGGTCTCGATCTGTGCCGCCTGCTCGTCGGGCGACATCTCCGCCGCCGCCGCCATCTCCTCGGCGCTCGGCCCGGGCGCGGCCTCGACGATCAACACTTCTGGCACGGCAAGATCGAGCTCATCGGCCAACACCGCGAGACGCTGCATCACGGACGGCAGCCAGGGCGCGTCCGGTGGCGAATTTTCGGCCAGGGCGCTCCAGGTGGCGAAGGCCCCGGCGCCGTCGCCCGCCTGCAATTGTGCCGTGCCGTGATAGTACTGCCCGGCCACGTTCTCCGGCTCGAGCGCCAGCACCGTCTCGAACTGCTGCGCGGCGAGCGGCGTGACAAGACCCTCGGCGGCGAAGACCAGGGCCTCGCCATAGGCCGTGAGCACGTCGATGTTCTCGGGCTCGAGCGCGGCGGCCTGCGCCATCGCCGCCGCCGCCTCGTCGTAGCGCTCGATAACCGCATAGGAGCGCCCGAGCATGAACCAGCCCTGGAAATCGTCCGGGTTCTCTTTGAGGCGCTCGGCAAGGCCGGCGATCGCCTCAGCCATGTCGGCGGGCATGCCGGCTGCTCCTTCACGCTCGGCAAACGGCACGTCCGGCGCCGCCGGCAGGCCGATGACGGCATAGAGCGCGAGGCTCGCCAGCGGCACCAACACGGCGACGCCAAGGGCCGGCAACAGGGCGCGTTTCTCAGATGTCTGCGCGGTATCGGCGTCGCTCGCGGCAGCCAGCATACGGCGCTCGATCTCGGTGCGCGCCGCCGCCAGCTCGGCCTCGCCGAGCAGGCCGCGGGCGTGATCCGCCTCCAAATCGGCAAGCTGGGCACGAAAGACCTCGAGGTCAAAGTCGGCGCGGGCCGAGGCGGCCTTGCGACGACCCAGCATGGGCAGCGCGAGGGCCGCGGCGGCAACCAGCGCCAAGCCTGCGAATACCAGCCAGGCGATCATCGCGGATCGTCACCGAGCAGGCGCTGCACGCGGGCGCGCTCGGCATCGCTGAGGGCGGCAGGCGCGGCGGGTGCCGCTCTCCGGCGCAGGCTGCGCGCCAGCCCCCAGACACCGATGCCGGCGATGACCAGGGGCCCGAACCAGAGCACCCAGGTCTTGGGCTTGAAGGGCGGGCGCAGCAGCACGAAGTCGCCGTAGCGCGCCACCACATACTCGCGCACGTCGTCGTCGCTGGCGCCGGCCGCGACCTGTTCGCGCACAACGAGGCGCAGGTCCTTGGCGAGGTCGGCATCGGATTCCATGATCGACTGGTTCTGGCAGACCAGGCAACGCAGCTCCTTGGCCAGCGCCACCGCGCGGGCTTCCAGCTCGGGATCGGGCAATGGCGCATCGTTCTCGAATGCCGAAGCCGGCACCGCCAGGACGAGCAGAAGACAGACCGTAAGCCATCTCATCATTGCGTCAGCCTTTCCACCAGCGGACGGATGCGCTCTTCGACATGCTGCTCCATGATCGGGCCGATATGCTTGTAGCGGATATTGCCGTCCGCGCTGACGAAGAAGGTCTCGGGCACGCCATAGACGCCAAGCTCGATGCCGATGCGGCCGTCAATGTCAGCGCCGATGCGCTCGTAAGGATCGCCGAGCTCGTCGAGCCAGGCGCGGGCGTCCTCGGGCGTGTTCTTGTAGGCGATGCCGTACAGCGTCACGCCCTCCCAGCCGGCGATCCCGGTGAGAATCGGGTGCTCGGCGCGGCAGGGCACGCACCACGAGGCAAAGACGTTGATGATGGTGACGCCCTCCGGCGCCACGTCGGTCGATGCCAGGCTTTGCGCCGCGCCGTCGAGCGCCGGCAGCTCGAAAGCCGGCAGCGGCTTGCCGGTCAGGGCGCTCGGCACCTCGGAGGGATCGCTGGTCAGGCCCCAGCCGAGCAGGACGGCCATGACCACGAAGATGGCGGCCGGCGCGATATAGATCAGGCGCGGCATGGTCTATGCCGGAGCCACGGCCGCGCGGGCACGGCGCGGCGCGCCGACGCGGTGGCGCCGGTCGGTCAGCGACACCACGCCACCGACGGCCATGACGATGGTGCCGATCCATAGCCAGGCAACCAGCGGATTGTAGTAGATGCGCGTGGCCCAGCCGCCCTCGCCGTCGGCATCGCCCACCACCACATAGCGGTCGCCGAGCCAGGTGGTGAGAATCGCGGCCTCGGTGGTCGGCATTTGTGAGACCGGATAGGCGCGCTTCTCGGGCCACAGCTCGGTAATCACGCGGCTGCCGTCGAGCACCGTGAAATGGCCGCGCTCGGCGGTGTAGTTGGGACCCTCGATGATCTGCACGCCCTCGAAGCGGTAGTCGTCGCCGGCCACCGCGATGGTCTCGCCCGGACGCATGATCTGGAAGCTTTCGGTTTTCCAGGCGCTTGATGCGGTGATCCCCGCCACGACCATGGCAACGCCGAAATGCGCCAGGCTCATGCCATAGGCCGAGCGTGGCAGGCGCCCGGCACGGCGCAGGGACTCAGCGATCGGCGCGCGGAACAGGCGTACCCGCTCAGCCCATTCGACAAGCACCGCCGCGCCAAGCCAAGCGGCAAGCCCGGCGCCGAGCGCCGCCAGGGGCGGTCCCTCGCCCGCCAGCACCAACGCCAGCACGGCAGCCAGCGCTGCCGCCGCGAAGGCGAACCAGAGCCGCATCAGCACGCCGGCCAAATCCGCCCGCTTCCAGGCCAGCAGCGGCGAAAGCCCGGCAAGCACCAGGGTCGGCGTCATCAGCGGCACGAAGACCGCATCGAAATAGGGCGCCCCGACCGAGACCTTGCCCGCATCCAGCGCATCGATGATGAGCGGATAGAGGGTGCCCAGCAAAACCGTCGCCGCGGCCGTGGCGAAGAGCAGATTGTTGAGCACCAGGCTGCCCTCGCGGCTGATCGGCGCGAACAGGCCGCCCGGCGCCAGCTTCGGCGCACGCAGGCCGTAGAGCAGCAGCGAGCCGCCGATCACCACGACCAGGAAGGCGAGGATGAAGATACCGCGCGTCGGGTCGGTGGCGAAGGCATGCACCGAGGTCAGCACGCCCGAGCGCACCAGGAAGGTGCCGAGCAGGCTGAACGAAAACGCGACGATGGCGAGCAGCACGGTCCAGGACTTGAGCGCGTCGCGCTTTTCGCAGACCAGCGAGGAATGCAGCAGTGCCGTGCCCACCAGCCAGGGCATGAAGGAGGCGTTCTCGACCGGATCCCAGAACCACCAGCCGCCCCAGCCGAGCTCGTAATAGGCCCACCACGACCCGAGCCCGATGCCGACGGTGAGGAAGCTCCAGGCGGCCAGCGCCCAGGGCCGCACCCAGCGCGCCCAGGCGGCGTCGACGCGGCCTTCGATCAGCGCCGCGATGGCGAAGGCGAAGGTGATCGAGTAACCGACATAGCCGAGATAGAGGAAGGGTGGATGGAAGGCCAAACCGGGATCCTGCAGCAGCGGATTGAGGCCGTTGCCGTCGAAGGGCGGCGGAAAGAGGCGCTCGAAGGGGTTGGAGGTGAACAGCATGAAGGCGAGAAAGCCGAAGGCGATCCAGCCCTGCACGGCGAGCACGCGGGCACGCAGGCTAGCCGGCAGATTGCCGGCGAAGGCCGCCACCGCGGCACCGAACAGCGCCAGGATCAGCGCCCAGAGCAGCAGCGAGCCCTCGTGATTGCCCCAGACACCGGTGATCTTGTAGAGCAGCGGCTTGTCCGAATGCGAATTGCTGGCCACCGCCATGACGGAAAAGTCCGAGGTCACATAGGCCTGGGTCAGAGCGGCAAAAGCACAGGCGATGGCGACGAACTGCACGGCTGCCGCGGGCCGCGCCAGCGCCATCAGGCGCAGGTCGCCACGCGAAGCGCCAACCAGCGGCACCACCCCCTGGACTGCCGCCACCACGAAGGCAAGCACCAAGGCGAAATGGCCGGTCTCGATGATCACGGCGCCTCGTCCTCCTGCCAGTGGCCGGAATCCTTGAGCGCCTGGGCGACCTCGGGCGGCATGTAGGTTTCGTCATGGCGGGCGAGCACCTGGGCGGCAACGAAGGTGCCGTCGGGCCCGAGGCTGCCTTCGGCGACGACTCCCTGGCCTTCGCGGAAGAGATCGGGCAGCACGCCGGTGTAGCGCACCGCCAATGTGGTCGCCATGTCGGTGATGACGAAGCTGGTGGTCAGGCCGTCCTCGAGCTTGGTGATGCTGCCTTCCTCGACCAGGCCGCCGACACGGATCGACTGGCCCGGCGCCAGGGTCTTCTCGGCAAGCTCCGTCGGGCTGAAGAAGAAGACGATATTGTCCTCGAAGGCCGAGAGCACGAGGGCGGCGGCGGCGCCGAGCGCCAGCAGGCCGACCAGGACCACCATCAGGCGGCGGCGCTTACGCGTCATCGCTCTGGTCCAGCTCGGCGCGCAAGGCCGCCAGCGCGGCAGTCGCATGCCTGGCCCGGGCGATGACGCGCCAGGCAAGTGCCGCCAGCACCAGGGTCGCGATGCCATAGGCCGGCCAGACGAAACGGGCATAGCCGCCCATGTCGAAAAATTCGCTCATTGCGCGGCCACCGCCGTCGTTGCCGCCGCCACCTGCGTGCGGCGCAAGGCGCGCAGCTTGGCGGCCGTCACCTCGGCCCGCATGCCCAGCAGCAGCATGGTCACGAAATAGGCCTTGAAGGCCAAGGCCATGGTCATCAGCGGCCACAGCATCTCGGCCGCGATCGACGGCCCGCCGCCACGCACCACGCTGGCCGGCTGGTGCAGGGTGTTCCACCAATCGACCGAGAAATGGATGATCGGCAGGTTGATGACGCCGACCAGCGCCAGGATGGCGGCCGCGCGCGCGCCCTTGGTCGGATCGTCGAAGGCATCCGCCAGGGCCATGTGGCCGAGATAGAGAAAGAACAGGATCAGCACCGAGGTCAGGCGCGCGTCCCAGACCCACCAGGTGCCCCACATCGGCTGACCCCAGAGCGAGCCGGTGACCAGGGCTATGAAGGTGAAGCCGGCGCCGATAGGCGAGGCGACGCGGGCGGCGATATCGGCCAGCGGATGGCGCCAGATCAGGCCGGTGGCGCTGGCCGCCGCCATCACGCCATAGACGAACAGCGCCATCCAGGCCGCCGGCACGTGCACATACATGATGCGCACGGTCTCGCCCTGCTGATAGTCGGCGGGCGAGGCGATCAGCGCCAGATAGAGCCCGGTCACAAGCGTCAGCAGCGTGATGCCCACCGCCCACGGCAGCAGCACCGCGGATAACCGCATAAAGCGTGCGGGATTGGCAAATTTGTGAAGGGTCCAGGCCATGGGTGTTCCTAACGCTATTCCGCCGCCAACCGCAAGCCGGCGGCAGCGGCAAAAGGCGCCAGGACCAAGGCCACCAGCAGCGCCGCGGCGAGGATCATGAGCTGACCCGAGACCGCGGCACCGGCGATGGCGCCATCGACCGCGCCGACCCCGAATATCAGCACGGGGATGACCAAGGGCAAGACCAGCAGCGGCACCAAAGTGCCGCCACGGCGCACACCGACCGTCAGCGCGGCGCCGATGGCGCCGACCAGGCTGAGGGTGGGTGTGCCGAGCGCCATGGCGAGAACGAGCGTGCCGAAGCCGGACCAGGGCAGGTTCATCAAAATCGCGAGAACGGGCGCGCAGACGATCAGCGGCAGGCCCGTGGTCAGCCAGTGGGCACAGCATTTGGCCAGCACCATGGCTTCCAGCGGCAGCGGCGAGACCATCAGCAGGTCGAGGCTGCCGTCGTCATGATCGGCGAGGAACAGGCGGTCGAGGGACAACATCGCGGCCAGCAGCGCGGCGACCCAGATGGTGCCGGCGGCGATGCGCGCGAGGATGGCGAGGTCGGGCCCGACGCCGAGCGGAAAGAGCACGATGGCGAGCACGAAAAAGGTGATCACGGCGACGATCTCGCTGGCCCGGCGCCAGGCCAGGGCGAGGTCGCGGCGAATGAGGGCGAAAAAGGCGCTCATGCCAGCACCAGCTCGGCGGCGTCCTCGAGGCCGAGCTCGATATGGGTGGCGGCGATGACCATGCCGCCGGCCGCGCGGTGCTCCGCCATCAACGCGGCGAGGCTGGCGGTCGCCGCCGCATCGAGCCCGACGCTCGGCTCGTCGAGCAGCCAGACGGTGCGCGGCGCCGCGACCAGGCGCGCCAGCCCTGTGCGCCGTCGCTGGCCGGCGGAGAGGAAACGCACCGGCACATCCGCCAGGGCTGCGATGGCGAAGCGCGCCAGGGCCTCATCCACACGAGTCGTGCCGCAGCCCGCCATCTCGGCCCAGAAGGCGACGTTCTCGCGCACCGTCAAGAGCGGCTTGATGCCGTCGGCATGGCCGGCGAAGGCGAAGGCGGCGCGCCAGGCCTCGCGGTCGTCGTCCACATCGCGGTCCTGCCAGGCAAGCCTGCCGGCCTCGCGGCGCAGCAGGCCCGCGAGCAGGCGCAGCAGGCTCGACTTGCCGCTGCCGTTCGGCCCGCGCAACACCAGCGCCTCGCCCGGCCCGAGCGAAAAGCCGAGGCCGGCGAAGACCAGTCTTTCGCCGCGCCGGCAGGCGAGGTCTTCGGCACTGAGCAATTTCGTCGCGATAGGATAGTCTCCTTCGCGGGAGGGCTTATCACCTTGGACATTTCCCTCCAAGCCGGATAAGGAGGCGAACATGAACGAAGACGCTTTCAACATGAGCATCCGCAAGTATCTCAAGACCGTCGGCGTCGCCAGCCAGCGCGAGATCGAGCAGGCGGTGCGGCAGGCGCTCGCCGAAGGGCGCTTGCAGGGCAACGAGACATTGGCGGTCACCGCGCGGCTCGTGATCGGCGATATCGCCTTGGAAACCGAGATTCCCGGCGAGATCTCGCTGGACTGAGAAACAAGAGAGGACGAGGTATGCGCGAGAACCGGGTCAAGTCGATCTGGGCCGATGGCGGCGCCGTGGTCAACGGCTGGCTGGCGATCCCCAATACCTTCAGCGCCGAGACCATGGCCAATACGCCCTATGACAGCGTCACGGTCGACACCCAGCACGGCATGGTCGACTTTCCCGATGCGGTGGCCATGTTCGCCGCCATGTCGGCCTATGCGCCGACGCCGTTCGCGCGGGTGCCGTGGAACGACCCGGCGGCGATCATGAAGCTGCTCGATGCCGGCGCCTACGGCATCATCTGCCCGATGATAAACACGGCGGAAGAGTGCGAGCGCTTCGTCGGCGCCTGCCGCTACGCGCCGGTTGGCTATCGTAGCTTCGGCCCCGCCCGCGGCCTGCTCTATGGCGGCCCGGACTATGCGGCCGAGGCCAACACCACCATCACCACCATGGCCATGATCGAGACCGAGCAGGCGGTCGACAATCTCGACGATATTCTCGCCGTGGACGGCCTCGACAGCATCTATGTCGGCCCCAACGACCTCGCCATCAGCCTCGGCAACCCGCCCAATCCGGAGCCTGTGGCGGCGAACGTGGTCGAGGCCGTGGATACCATCGTCAAGGCCACCAAGGCGCGCGGCCTCGGCGCCGGCCTCCACTGCCCCTCCGGCGCCTCGGCCCGCGACAAGATCGCAAAGGGCTTCAACTTCGTCACGATCGCCAACGACGCCCGTCTCATGGCCCAAGCCTCGCTGAGCGAGATCAAGCTGGCGCGGGGGGATAACGCTAAAGCGATACGGTGAAGCAACCGGCCTACAAGTCCGGGTCGGCCCAGAGCGCCAGGTTGTCGCGGTCGCGGATGGTGATGAGGCCGCGCTCGACGTGGATGAGGCCGTCCTCGGTCCAGGCGCGCATCTGCTTGTTGACGCTCTCGCGGGTCGTGCCCATGAGATTGCCGAGGTCCTGCTGCGACAGCTTGAGGCCGATGCGGGTGCCGCCCTCGACCTCGCTGCCGAAGCTTTCCGCCAAGCGCAGCAGGTGCTTGGCGAGGCGCGCCGGCAGGTGGCGGAAGACGGCATCCTCGTAGAGGTCGCTGACCCAGCGGAAGCGCCCGCAGAGCACCACCAACAGCCGCGTTGTGAGCTCCGGGCGCGCCTGCAGGAAGGGCATGAAGTCGCGGGCGTCGATGACCACCAGCTCGGCCGCTTCCATGACGCTGGCATCGGCGCTGCGGTCCTTGCCGTCGATCAGCGCGATCTCGCCGAACAGCTCGCCGGGACCGAGAATGTTGAGCACCACCTCCTTGCCCTCTTCCGAGAGGCTGCTGATCTTGATGCGGCCGTCGAGAATGGCCATCAGGCCGTCGCCGGGATCGCCTTTCTGAAACAGCACTTCGCCGGCCCTGGCGTGGCGCAGGCGGGCATAGCGCAGCAACTCGCGCAGCTCTTCGTCCTTGAGATGCTTGAGCAGAAAATGCGTGCTGAGAACAGCGCGGATGTCGTCGCGCTCGTCAAGAGCCATGGTCACCTTCCCGAGGGTTACCGCGGTCGCCAGAGCAAGGTTATAGCAGATTACGCACTCGCCGGTAGCTCCAGGCGGGCACTGAGACCGCCGAGCGGCGAGGTGGCGAGCGTCAGGGCACCGCCATAGAGCGCCACCAGGTCGTCGACGATGGCCAGGCCGAGGCCGTCGCCCGGCGCGCTTTCGTCGAGCCGGCGGCCGCGCGCCAGGGCCGCGGCACGCTCGGGCTCGCTGAGCCCCGGGCCGTCATCATCGACGGTCACCGAGAGCCGCCCCTCGCCCGCCGCGCCGGCCCGCACCGTGACCTTGGCGGACGCCCACTTGCAGGCATTGTCCATCAGGTTGCCGAGCATCTCCTCGAGATCGTGGCGCTCGCCGCGAAAGGCGGGGGCGCCGTTGAGGCGCACCGACAGCGCCACCTTGCGCTCCTGGTGCAGCATGGCGAGCGTCGCCTCGAGCCCCGCCAGCACCTCGTCGAGGGGCACCACGCCGGCCGCCGCGCCTGTGCTGCCGGCGGCACGCGCCCGGGCCAGGTGATGGTCGACATGACGGCGCATCGATTCGATTTGCCTGCGCACCGCGTCGCCGAGCGCGCCGTCCTCGCCCTCGGCGGCATTGCCGAGCACGGCAAGCGGCGTCTTCAGGGCATGGGCAAGATTGCCCGCTTCCTCGCGCGCGCGCTCCACCAGACTGCGGTTATGGTCGAGCAGGGCATCGACTTCCGCCGCCAGCGGCGCCACCTCGCGGGGGAAATCGCCGCCGAGGCGCTGGGCCTTGCCGCCGCGCACCTCGACCAGCGCGGCACGCACGGCGGCCAATGGGCGCAAGCCGTAGCGCACCTGGGCCAGCAGCGCCACGGCAAGGCCGAGGCCGAGCACCGCCAGCGCCAAAGCCAAAGCGAGACGGAAAGGCCGGGTCTCCGCCGCCAGGTCCGCCCTATCGGCGGCGACCACGAAGCGATGGCCGTTCGTCGCCCCCGGCAAGGCGATGTCGCGCGCAAGGAGTCGCAAGGTCTGTTTCTCCGGCCCCGTCGCCGTGCCCGAGCCGAGCGGCGCCAGGGCGAGCGTCCAGTCCCACAGCGAGCGCGAGCGCGCGACCACGCCGCCGGGCCCGTCGATCTGCCAGTACCAACCCGAATAGGGCCGCGCGAATCGCGGCTCGCCCGGCAGCGCCGCCACGCTCAGCGATCCCGCTTCATCGATCTCCGCCACCGCCACCAGGGTCTCCAGCAGGACTTGCAGGCGGGCATCGAAAGTGCGCGTGACATGGTCGCGAAAGAGGGCGTCGAGCAGCAGCCCGGCGCCGCCGAGCGCCACGGCGATCCACAAGGCGCCGCCGATCACCAGCCGCGGGCCCAGCGAGCGAAAGAGTGGCGCGCTAGGCATTCCCGGCCGCCTCCAGGCGATAACCCAGGCCGCGCACGGTGGCGATCACGGGCACGCCGAGCTTGCGCCTGAGGCGGCCGATGAAAACCTCGATGGTGTTGGAATCGCGGTCGAAGTCCTGGTCGTAGATATGCTCGATCAGGCGCGTGCGCGAGATCACCTCGCCCTGATGATGCATGAGATAGGCAAGCACCTTGAACTCATGCGCCGTGAGGTGGATGGGCTCGCCGTCGACGCGCACCCGCGCAGCTGCCACGTCGAGGGTCACGGGGCCGCAGTGCAGCGCGTCGGCGCTATGGCCCGAGGCGCGGCGGATCAGCGCCCGCAGGCGCGCCAGCAACTCCTCCATGCGGAACGGCTTGGGCAGATAGTCGTCGGCGCCGCCGTCGAAGCCGGCGACGATCTCGTGCCAGCTGTCGCGCGCGGTCAACACCAGCACCGGCACGGCGAGGCCGGCGCGGCGCCAGCGCCCCAGCACGGTCAGGCCGTCGATGCGGGGCAGGCCGAGATCGAGGATGACCGCATCATAGGGCTCGGTCTCGCCAAGGAACTGGGCTTCCTCGCCATCCCCCGCCAGGTCGACGGTATAGGCGGCCTCCTCCAGCGCCAGGCTGAGCTGGCGCGACAGGTCGACGTCATCTTCTACCAGGAGCACCCGCATGATCAGCGCCGCGGCCCGCGCGCGCCGACGATGCGGCCGGTGCGCGCATCGACCGTTACCACCACCACGTCGCCGCCCGCGCCAAGCACCTTGACGTGATAGAGCCAGCTGCCCCCACCATTGTCGAGACGCACATCGAGAGCTTGGCCGGGATAGCGCTGGGCGACCCGCGCCAAGACCTCGCCGAGGGGGCGTATCTCGCCTGCCGCGACAGCGTCGCGGGCGGTGCCGTGCTTGCTCTCGGCATAGGCCGGCGCGGCCCAGATCGCGAGCGAGAGCAGTATGACGGACAACAGACGCATGGGCGCAGTCTGCCTCTGCTTGTCTGAACGGCTGATGAACGCGGCGCTCAGCAGCGGTTCAGGTGGCGACAGGCAGTCTTGGCGGCGAAAGAGATTTTCGCAACCGGAATGGAGAGATGCCATGCGCTTCGTCCCAATCATGCTTTCCCTTCTCATTCTTGCCGCCATCGCCGCGCCGGCCGACGCCAACGGCCACAGACAACGTGGCGCACACCGTGGCGACGGGCCGGCGGTCGAGCACCGCCAGAACGACCAAGACGAGGTCGGCCAGCGCCGCCAGCGCAACCGCTATGTGGCTCCTCGCCACCATCGCCGCCACTATCGGGCCTACAGAAGCTGGCGTTGGGGTGGCCATCGCGGCGGCCATCATATCGCGCGCACGCTCAATCCCAATGTGGTGCTCAACCGCCTGGCGCGCCAGCATTGGTGGACCTTCGGCCGCCTGAGCTTCAATGACGGCCGCTACAAGATTCGCGCCCGCGACCGCCGTCAGCGGCCCTGGGTGCTGGTAATCGACGCCTATAGCGGCCTTATCCTGCGCCGCCGGCCGCTTTTCTAGTACTTTCCGCCGGCCGCTCGGATTAGGCTTGTTTCGACCATGACCGAGCGGCCGCAACCCTTCTCCGCACGCGCGCGTGGCTGGGCCGCGCGCGTTTTACGGGATCTCGACCCCCATAGCCTGCCCTGGTGGCAGGCATTGCCGGTGCGCCTGCTGCGCGTGGCCACGGCCGTCACCCTGGATGTCACCCAGGGCCAGCTTTCCATGCGGGCGATGAGTCTGGTCTATACGACACTGCTGTCGCTGGTACCGCTTTTGGCGATCAGCTTTTCCGTGCTCAAGGGCTTCGGCGTGCACAATCAGATGGAGCCGACCCTGCTCAACTTCCTCAGCCCGCTCGGCGACAAGGGGGTGGAGATATCCAACCGCATCATCGAGTTCGTCGAAAACGCCAATGTCGGCGTGCTCGGCTCCGTCGGCCTCGGCCTGCTGCTGGTCACGGTGATCTCGCTCATGCGCAAGATCGAGCGCGCTTTCAACGCCGCCTGGCGGGTGACGCGGGAGCGGCCGCTGACGCAACGCTTCTCGTCCTATATCACGGTCATCGTGATCGGCCCCGTGCTGGTATTCTCGGCGCTCGGGCTGACCGCCTCGCTGGTCAGCGCACCGGTGGTCGGCGGCCTGGCGCAGATCGAGCCCGTCGGCAAGGCTTTTGCCCTGTTCGGCAATGCCGTCCCCTATCTGCTGGTGGTCGGCGCCTTCACCTTCTTCTATGCCTTCCTGCCCAACACGCGGGTGCGCTTGGGCTCGGCGCTCGCCGGTGGGCTGGTCGCGGGCGTGCTTTGGCAGATCGTCGGCTGGGCCTTCGCCTCCTTCGTCGTCACCACGGTGCAGTACACCGCCATCTATTCCGCCTTCGCCGCGCTGGTCTTTTTCCTGCTCTGGCTGTATGTCGGCTGGGTCATCCTGCTGACCGGCGCCAGCCTTGCCTTCCACGTCCAGAACCCGCATCACCTCGGTGGCCAGGAAGGGCCGAAGATCCTCAGCAACCGCACCAAGGAGACGATCGTGCTGGAGTTGGCGAGCCAGGTGGCGGCGAGTTTCGTGAACGGCGGCACGCCGGCCACCGTCGACGGCGTCTCCGCGCGCCTCGGCGTGGCCAGCGATGTCGTCGAGGACCTGGCCGAGGCGCTGGAGCGGGCGGCGCTGATCGAGCGCACGGCCGACGATCCGCCGCACCTGCTGCCCGCCCGCACGCCGGCGCAAATCCCGCTTGCCGACATTCTCGATGCCGCGCGCCAGGCCGGCGAGCGCGGCCTGCACGCGGTGCGCGCCGAGCCGGGGCCGGCAGCCGCCGCCGTGCTGCGACGCCTCGACGTGGCGGCGGCCACGACGCTTGCCGGAGCGACGCTGGCGGACCTCGCCCAAAGCCCGAAACCGGATACCGAGTAAGGAAAATCCCATGCGCATTAGGTCGATCCTGTTCATGCTTGCCGTCGCCGCCTCGCTCAGCGCCTGCGCCGTGCGCCAGGACGCCCTGCCGCCGGAGGTCCGGCTCGCCGACCTGCGCCCGGTAGGCATCGGCCTGATCGAGCAGCGCTTCCAGGTCATCCTGCGCCTGGTCAATCGCAACGACTTCGCGCTGAATCTGGACGGCATGACCCTCGACCTCGAGCTCAACGGCCAGCCTTTTGCCTTTGGCGCCAGCAACCAGGCGGTCAGCCTGCCGCGCCTCGGCCAGGCCACGGTGCCGATCGAGGTCTCGGCGACCCTGCTCGAAATCACCCAAAGTCTGCTCAGCGTGGCCGACAGCGGCAGCGTCAGCTACCGCATCAGCGGCCAGGCCTATATGACGAGCTTCGCCGGCCTCGGCAGCGACACGGTGCCTTACGAGCATGCCGGCAGTATCGCGCTGCCGAGCCTCGGCGGCCTGCTCGATCGCTGAGGACGTGCGACGAAAGATCGTCGGTGTGATGGGCTCCGGGAGCGAGCCGCACGCGGCGCGCGCGACGGCGCTCGGCGCCTGGCTGGCAACGGCAGGCTACCACCTGCTGACCGGCGGTGGCGGCGGTGTGATGGCAAGCGTCTCGCGCGCCTTCGCCGAAACCGAAGGCCGCGCCGGCGCGGTCATCGGCGTGCTTCCCGCCGCCGCCGACACGCCGCAAAGCCCACCGCCCGGCTATCCCAATCCCTGGGTCGAGATCGCCATCGCCACGCACCTGGCGGCACGCGGCGGTGACGGCGCCGACCTGCTGTCGCGCAACCACATCAACATCCTCAGCGCCGATGTCGTCGTCGCCCTGCCCGGCGGCGCCGGAACCCTCAGCGAGGTGCGATTGGCCCTTGCCTATGGCCGTCCCGTTGCGGCACACATCGCCCGGGCGGCGGACCTGCCCGGCCTGCCGGCCGAAGTCGCCGTTGCCGCGAGCCTGGACGATATCCGCGCCTTTATCGAGACCGCCCTATGCTGACCCGCCTCTACACCACCGTCATGGATCTCGCCGCACGCCGCGGCGCGCTGCGCTGGCTGGCGGGCGTCTCCTTCGTCGAAAGCTCGATCTTCCCGATCCCGCCGGACGTCATGCTGATCCCGATGATCCTGGCCGACCGCAAGCGCGCTTTCGTCATCGCCGGGGTCTGCACCATCGCCTCGGTGCTGGGCGGGCTCGCCGGCTACGCCATCGGCGCATTGCTGTGGGAAACCGTCGGCGCGCCGCTGATCGAATTCTACGGCTACGTCGAGAAGATGGACAAATTCCGTGCCACTTACGAGGAATGGGGCGCCTGGCTCGTCTTCACCTTCGGTATCACGCCGTTTCCCTACAAGGTGATCACCATCACCAGCGGCTTTACCGAGCTCAATCTGCTCACCTTCATGCTGGCATCGGTGCTGGCGCGGGGCCTGCGCTTCTATGTGGTCGCGGGCCTGCTCTACTGGTTCGGCGAGCCCATCCGCGGCTTCATCGAGCGCAATCTCGGCCTCTTGACCATTCTCTTCGTGCTCGGCCTGTTCGCCGGCTTCGCGGCCATTAAGCTGTGGCTCTGAAAAATGCCTTGCGACGTATTAATGCGTTTCGCCGCCGGGCGTGGTAAGAGGCGCGCATGGCACATCCATCAATGCGGAGCTTGATGTCGGTGGCGGGAACGCCATGGCTGGCGCTCGCCGCCGCCGCGGCGGCCAGTGCGGCGATGCTGTCGGCGGCCTTTTTCTTCCAATTCGTCATGGGCCTGTTTCCCTGCGAGCTCTGCCTCTATCAGC
>CAZVDW010000647.1:0-6781 GCA_964625645.1 uncultured Rhodospirillaceae bacterium | reverse complement strand
ATCCTGCTCGGCGCGGCGCTCTATTTGTTCTATGCCCGGGTCAACGTGCATGCATCGATCCTCACCCTGCTCGGCGGCCATCTCGTCATCTGCACGCCTTACGTGATCCGCAGCGTCACCGCCGGCCTTGTTGGAATGGATCCGCGCCTCGAAGAAGCAGCGATGAGCCTGGGCGCAACCCGGTTTCAGGCCTTCCTCAAGGTGACCCTGCCGCTCCTGCGCTCCAGCCTGTTGTCCGGGGCCATCTTCGCCTTCATCATTTCGTTCTCGGACATCAATTTGGCGCTCTTCCTGTCCGGGCCGGAATCCACCAGCCTGCCGGTGCACATATTCTCGCAGATCCAGTGGGAGGGCGATCCGACCATCGCCGCCGCGTCGTCGCTGCAGATCGTCATCATCGGCACGTTGATCCTGATCGCGCAGAAGATCTTCCGTCTGCGCCTGATGTTCTGAGGCGCGCCCAGGCGAGACTGGACGCCGCGACAAGGGGACACCAACGCGATGCAGCTTTCCTTCGAGGGCAAAACCGCCATCGTCACCGGCACCGCACACGGCATCGGCCGTGCCATCGCGCATGCTTTCGCTGAGCGTGGTGCCGCCGTCTGGGCGGTCGATATCCTGGCGGACGAACTGCGGGAGACACTTGACCAAGCGCCGACGAGCGGCGGTAACCCGACGGCGGCAAGAGCTGTCGACGTCACCGACCGGCAGGCTGTCGGCCGGCTGGTCGCCGAGGCGGAGGCTGCGAGCGGCCTTGTCGACATTGTCGTCAACAGCGCCGGCGGCGTCTGCGGCCAAGTAGGGCAGCCTCTGGAGCAGGTGAGCGAGAGGCAGTGGCAGGAGATCTTCGACGTCAACGTCACCGGCGTCTTCAACCTGGCGCAAGCGGTGGCTCCTGCAATGAAGCGCGCCGGCTGTGGCAGCGTCGTCAATATCTCGAGCCGCGCCGGCCTCGGCACCAGTCTCGCAGGCATCCAGGCCTATGCCGCCGCGAAGGCCGGACAGATCGGCCTGACCCGACAGCTGGCGCACGAGCTCGGTCCCTTCGGTATCCGCGTCAACAGCGTGGCACCGGGGCTGGTGCGTTCCAATCCTTCGACCGAGCAACAATGGCAGGCTTACGGCCCCGAGGGCCAGCAGCGCATTGTCGACGGCATTGCCCTCCGGCGCCTTGGACAACCGGACGACATCGCCCATGCCGTGCTGTTCCTCGCCTCGGACTTCGCCGCCTGGATCACCGGCCAAGTGCTCTCGGTAGACGGCGGCGTTTAGAGATTGCGGCTGTCGATCCAAAATAACGCGATCTGTGCGCCGTTCAGTTTGGTTCGTGGCTTGAAGCTCGGCCGCATGGAACACGACCATGGAACAGGTGCAACGATAATATAGGGCTCTGCGGAGATGTCGTTGTCGAATCTGCGGGTTGGCACCGAGAGGAGGCGCACAAACGACGAGGAGCCGTATCCCAGGGAAAGACTTTTGTGGCCTCCAACGCCACCCAGGCTGCAGTCGGATGCGGCATCACGCCGTAGTGCATGATCCGGCTGCGCTTGAGCTGGAGGGCTGCGCGCCCACGGAAGCTGTCGCGAAGTGCCGACAGGGCGAGAAGAGAAGAAAGGCGGTCGCGGACATGCCGATGACGGTTTCCAGCCCGGTCTGAACGGCCACGATTTCTGCGGCAACGCGGTTTTCAGGAGACACGGGGAGGTAGCACCTCGCTTTCGATCAAAAGACGGGCATGCTACCGTTTTCGGTGTTGCGAGGAAGCATCTGGGCAATTCCGGACAGCGGGGACGCCATGACCGTTCTTGGAGGATACCGACCTCATATCCTGCGAGTAGACCTCAGCCAGGAAACCGTCACCAAGGAGGCGCTCCCGCCCGAGGAGGATTTGCGCAAGTACCTGGGCGGCATCGGCCTGGGGCTCCTCTATCTCCTGCGCGAGGCTCCGCGCAACGGAAGGGCTACCGACCCGGACGTGCCTCTGATCTTCATGAACGGACCGTTGACGGGGACTCCCGCCGTCAACTCCTCGGACGTGACCATCGTTAGCTTCCACCACTGCACGCCCTATTCGGCGGCCGTGGGGCACACCCACGGCTTCTGGGGCGCCTACCTGAAGCATGCCGGACACCAGGGCATCATTTTTACCGGCAGGGCATCGCGGCCCACCTACCTATGGGTCGACGACGATGAGGTGGCGTTTCGAGACGCGAGCCACCTCTGGGGCGAGGACACCCGGGAGACCGAGCGTCGTATCAAGGTGGACCTCGGCGACGACACCAACATCAGCGTCGCCTGCATCGGGCCCGCGGGCGAGACGGGGACCGCAGGCGCGATGATCAAGAACGACCGCAATCACGGCGCCGGGAAGGGCAGCCTGGGGGCCGCGATGGGTGCCAAGAACCTCAAGGCCATCGCGGTGCGGGGCACGGGCACCGTTCCCCTGTTCGATGCGCCGGGGCTGGTGGAAACCGCCACCGAGTGGGAGAATAAGCTCTTTCCCGACACCGAAGAACACCGGCACCGCACCTCTGCCGAGATGTTGAAGGACGGGGGCAACGCGCGCAACTATTACGACAACTTCGGCGCGCACCGGCGGGTGATCGGCAAGAACATGACCGACCCCGAATGGGGCGCCGAGTTCGCCCGCAAGTACGTGGAGGCCTGCAGCCGCTGGACCGTGACGCCCCAGCCCTCCTACAACTGCAAGGTCTCCTGTGCCTACGATGTGGAGATAACGGACGGTCCCTTTGCCGGGTTTACCGGCAGCAAATGCGGGGGCGCCGAGCCTCTGGAGGGATCATCCTCGATCATCGGCGTCGATGACCCCAGCGCCATCGTGATCTTGAACGACCTCTATGACGGCCTGGGGATTGAGATGGGCCAGTTCGCCCCAATGATGGGTGCCGTATTCGAGGCCTACAACGAAGGCCTCTTGCACCAGCAGGACACCGGCGGCCTGGACCTCACCTGGGGCAACTGGGAATCGGCCATGAAGCTGATCAATCAGGCCGTCCGCAGGGAGGGATTTGGAGCGAAACTCGCGCAAGGCCCAAAGGCCATGCCCGAGGCGGTGGGCGCGGAGAAGGGGATCGTGGAGGAGCTGCGCAACAAGATCCTGGACATGAAGGGAGGGGGCGCGGTGATGCACGACCACCGGGCGGCCTGGAGTGGGTTTTTCGACGAGATGACGGCCGGCTACGGTGCCTCCACCCAGGGACGGGGCACGGACATGCGCCGCCGACCCGACCTCGGCTACGACGAGATCACCCCAGGCGTGGCCGGCAATCTCGAGGAGGCCCTCGACAAGGTGGAGCCCGTCTACCGCACCCAGATCATCAAGCTCTTTTGGGACACGCTCGGCATTTGCACCTTCGGCACGACAGGGATCCCCGGCTCGGTACGTTTGACCAGCACGAGCGTGGCCCAGGCGATCGGATGGGAGGACTTCGACGAGGCGGAGGCCTTCATCGTCGGCGAGCGGATCTCCAACCTGTTGCGGTTGGTTTACGCGAGACGCGGTTTCAAGAGGTCGGACGAGCTCGATCTCTCGCCCAGGTTCTTGGAGATCACCCACGTCGGCCCCGCCAAAGAGAAAGGGATCGCACCCTATCTGCCCGCCATGATCGACGAGTACTACCGTCTGCAGGGCTGGAATGTGGACACCGGCGTGCCAACGCGCGAGACCCTCAAGCGGCTCGGCATGGAAGAGTTTCTCGACGACGCGGCGGCATGAGGCGCTTTGCTTCGATCGACACAAAGGGGTAACAGGCAATGACAGAGCCCGTGCTGGCGCTTGTTCACACCGTACCCGCCAACATCGAAACATTTGACGCGCTTATCGGCGAGTTGGCGCCGGATATTCCAATCCGCCATGTAATGCATGATGCGTTGCTGAAGGAGGCCCTCGCCGCGGGCGAGCTTACCGCCGACATCAAGCGGCGCACCGCCGAAGCCGTCGTCGAAGAGGCCGAGAACGGGGCCGCCGTGGTGCTCTGCACCTGCTCAACCGTCGGGCCTGGCGCCGACGACGCGGCCGCGCTGACGGCAACCAGGGTGATGCGCATCGACCGGCCCATGGCCAAGGCGGCGGTTCGCATGGGCGCGCGGATCGGCGTTGCCGCGACTCTTTCGACGACGCTCGGACCAACTCTGAATCTTCTGTCCGAGGCCGCCACGCAAGCCGGCGCGGATATAGACTTGCGACCCGTCGTCTTCGAAGAAGCCCGCGCCAAGCTGATGGATGGCGACATGGAAAGCTATTTGAGCATCATCGCCGAGGGCCTGCATCGCGCCGCCAAGGGCAGCGATGTGATCGTCCTGGCGCAAGCCTCAATGGCGCCCGCGCTGGCGCGGTGCCAGGACATTGAAATTCCGATTATGACCAGTCCGCGCTCGGGCTTGGAGGCGGCCATTCAGGCATATAAATCAATTTGCGCCAGCTAGCGCGGCTCGGACCGGCCGCTATGCCGGCTCGATACTGTCCCCTGTGCACATGCGATTGATGCGGCGCCTCATGTCCTGCGCCGCATCGAGCGAAATCGATTTGAACCTGTAGGTATCGTTGGGCCGAGACTGGGCGAGCTTCCAGAACACGGCGGAAGGCACGGTGTAGGGATTGATGAAGCCGCCGGTGCTCGGCGCGTCGTTCACCAGGATGATGGGAGTCTGACCGCAGAGATTGACCGTTCCCACCGCGTAGCCATGATCCAAAATGTTGGACGGATGTTCGCCGTGCTCCGGGTTTTTGTTGTAGGCCCGTTCGGCAAAAGTCCACTCCGGGCCAGTTAAACGAAAGCCGGTTCGGTTGCTGCGCGCCTGCAACGTCCAATCGCTCGAAAGAAAACGCTGGTGCCCGGCATCATCGATCCAATCGTCATTGGGTCCGGGGACGACTTCGATCTCCCAGCTTCGCTCACCGGTCAGCGGCGGACGGCGGTCCACGGCGACTCGGCGCCCGGCCTTGCCCTCGCCTTGCGCCACCGGTACCACCTGTCCTTTTTTCAGCGCATGGCCCGCCATGCCGCCGATCCCCGCCTGGTGGAATGTGGCGCGCGAGCCCAAGACCGGCGGCGTATCGATACCGCCGGCAATCGCCAAATAGGCGCGCGCGCCGATGCGGGCGAAGCTCAGGCCCAGGACCTGCCCGGCGCGCACTGCGAAGCTCCGCCACATCGGCGCCGGCTCGCCATCGAGCAGGGGTGACATATCGGCGCCCGCCACCGCAACCACCGCGTCGCGCTGAAAACGCAGCGTCGGACCGGTGAACTGGCATTCGAGGCTGGCGGCTCCAGGCGCGTTGCCGACCATGAGATTGGCAAGCTGAAACGACCAGAAATCCATCGGTCCGGAAAACGGAAATCCCTGCTCCCAGTATCCGATACGGCCCGGCATGTCCTGCACGCTGGTTTCCAGGCCCGGCTTGATTACTTCGAGCATGAACGCGCTCCTAAAAGCGTGCCGACTCGTCGATGGTCGCGAGCCAGGCGTGATAGTTACGGATCGAGAAGCGCTGATATTCAGCAACATTATGGAGATAGACACCCGTTTCGACTTGGCGATCGACATAGTCAAATTCTTTCCGGGTCGCCGGGATGAAGCGGACGCGGTCGCCCGGGCGGAACAGCGCCAGGCTGTCCTTGAACGCCGGCAGAATTTGTCCCGGATCCCAAATCGGAACAGGCGTACGCGCGATCATCTGATAGCCGCCTGGCGTCTGATCCGGATAGATCGAACACAGCGCGCCGCCCACGCCGATCGTGCCTTTATATGTCCAGGTGCGCGGCGGATTGTATTTGGGCGCGGTCAGGCGGCAGCGCGGATCGAGCGGCATGAGCGAGACCAGCCCCGGATAGAAACCGAGCGCCGCCACCCAATAGTCGGTGCCGGAATGCACCTGAGCGAGTTGATCGAGGCCGGACAATCCATTGATACGGACCAGGACCTCCGGGTCCCATTCCTTTTCGGCGATCTTCGCGCAGTAGTCGTCGTAGCAGCCGCGCGTCCATTCATCGAAATAGTGAATGGGCAGATAAAACATGCGGCTGTCGAGTTCGAGATCATCAAGCGCGCCGAGGGAATGAAACAATGCCGACATCTCCCTGACGGTATCGGCGTAGCTGATCTGTTCGAAATCGTAGCTGATCATGATAGAGGTGAGCTCCGGCACGATCTCGATGATGCCTGTTGTCTTGCTCTCCCTGATCAGGCCGGAGACGTTGTGGACGAGAAAATTGAGATCGAAGCTCATCTCGTCTCCGAGCTCCATTTCGATGAACCGGTCTCCGCCGGGGCTGAACCTCGGTTCTTTAAAAATCATTTGACCGTCTCCGTTACAGCTCAAGACAAAAAGGGTGCGGTTTGCGTGCACGTCAATGCCACACCAAGGGCGCTATCACTTCAACTTGTGCCGGTCGCAGTTGAACATTTGAACTGGTATTGTCAACTTAACCGGTCGCAAACAATGACGATCACGACCTCGGCCATTTCAGACAAGCGCGGTTACCCAACGCTGCCGCTTTAGACCGGATACGAAGTTTTGCGCCTCAACCCGAATTTCGGCCGCACCGACATCGAAGCGAGGGCGCTCCTTCGCAAACCCGCCGATCTAGAATACCTGACCGAAGGCACCACAAAGGGCGGTCGGGAGGGCTGAGCAGCATGTCTGAGTTTGGCTAGATTCGGCTGTTTATCCGCCCCTCAATTTACGTCTGGAGTTGGGTGGAATGCAGACATCGAAAGGGCAAGATCCGTTTTTCTGGCGTTGATGTCCTGTGTGGAT
>CAZVDW010000646.1:0-2852 GCA_964625645.1 uncultured Rhodospirillaceae bacterium | reverse complement strand
CAGCTACGCACAAGAGGAGATCGGCTTCGAGGGCGCCGCGATCGAAGCCAGGCTCTACGCCGAAGACCCCGCCAACGACTTCCTCCCCGCGACGGGCACCCTCGCCGCCTTCGAGCCCGCGGACAGCCCGGTGCTCTCCGGCGGCTCGCCCGGGCCGCACAAGATCCAGGGCATCGGCGCCGGCTTCGTGCCCGACATTCTCGACACCGGCGTCATCGATGAGATCGTCCAGGTGACCAACGACGAGGCCTTCGCCATGGCGCGCAAGCTGGCGCCGCTCGAGGGCCTGCCCGTCGGCATCTCCTCGGGCGCGGCCTTGGAAGCTGCCGTGCGCGTCGGCAGCCGCGACGAAATGGCGGATAAGCTGATGGTCGTCATCATTCCCTCCTTCGCCGAGCGCTATCTGTCGACGGTATTGTTCGAGGGCCTGGACGACTGAGAATGGACGGCATGGAGTTCAGCGACGAGCAGGTCGAGCGCTACGCCCGCCACATCATCCTTCCCGAAGTCGGCGGCAGCGGGCAGGCCAAGCTGATGGCGGCGCGGGTGCTGGTGATCGGCGCCGGCGGCCTCGGCTCGCCGCTGATCCTCTATCTCGCGGCGGCCGGCGTCGGCAGCATCGGCGTGGTCGATGACGACGTGGTGGCGCTGTCGAACCTGCAACGCCAGGTGCTGCACGACAGCGAGCGGGTCGGCGTGGCCAAGGTCGAAAGCGCGGCGGCCAGCGTCGAGCGCATCAATCCCGAGGTGCGGCTGGTGCCGCACCGGACGCGGCTGGTCGCGGACAACGCTCTCGAGCTGTTCGCCGGCTATGATGTGGTGGTCGACGGCAGCGACAATTTCCCCACCCGCTTTCTCGTCAACGACGCCGCGAGGCTCGCCGGCAAGACCCTGGTCTCGGCCGCGATCCTGCGCTTCGAGGGCCAGCTCAGCACCTTCAAGTCCCATCTCGGCGGCGACAATCCGTGCTATCGCTGCATCTTTCCGGCGCCGCCGCCGCCGGGGCTGGTGCCGAGTTGCGCCGAGGGCGGCGTGCTCGGCGCTCTCGCGGGCACACTCGGCTCTTTGCAAGCGGTCGAGGTCATCAAGGAGCTGCTCGGCATCGGCGACAGCATGTCCGGCAGCCTGCTCATCTTCGATGCGCTGAACACCACCTTCCGCAAGGTCAAGGTGCGCCCCGACCCGGCCTGTGCCTTATGCGGCGGCCAGGCCACCATCCACGATCTCTCGAGCCATGCCGCCGGCTGACCAGGGCGCGCGGCCGGCGAAGCTGTCGCTGGTGGTCTTCTCGGGCGAGTTCGCCAAGGTGCATTACGCCCTGGCGACCGCCGCCGCGGCCGCCGCAATCGATATTCCTGCTACGCTATTCTTTACTATGAAGGCGAGCCGCGCGCTGGCCAAGGACGACGGCTGGCACGCCCTGGCCGGCGATGCGGCGGCGAGCGACGCAACCTTGCAGGCGCGCGATGTCGCCGGCTTCGCGGAGCTGCTGGAATCCTGCCAGGCGCTCGGCGTGCGTTTCCTCGTCTGCACCATGGGGCTGAGCGCCATCGACTTGGCCGCGGATGCCCTGCGCGACGACCTCGGCATAGAGCTCGGCGGCCTCGTCAGCTTCCTCAACGACGCCCGCGCCGATGGCAGCGTGGTGTTCGTCTAGAGGCCCTTCTCTGCGACCAGACGCTCCAGGGTGTCGACGGCGGCCTGCATGGTCTGCATCGACCAGCCGGCGGAGGCGGACATGATCTCGCTGCGGATCTCGGCTTCGCTGCGGATCATGGTGCGCCCGACGGGGCTTGAGAAGAAGGCGATCAGGGCGTCGATCTCGGCTTCGCTGAAGCGCGCGTCGTAGACCGGGCCCAAGGTCGCGAAGAAGCTCGGCAGGGCAGCGTCGATCTGCGCCGCCAGCGCCGCCTCGATCTCGGAGGCGTCGTCGGGCCCGATATTCGGCACCAGCTGACGCAGGCGGTCCTGCAAGGCGAGCAGCATCTTGTTGCGGCCGTTGCGCAGCTCGACGGCGATGCCGCTCAGCGTCATCAAATAGGCGATCTTGCCGTCCTTGCCGAGCTCGGCGGCGCTGGCCGCGCCGGCATTGAGTGCGCGCGCCTGCATATAGTCGGCGAGGCAGCGGCGCGTCATCTCGAGCCAGAACTCGCTGGCCTGCGCCTGCTTGATCTGGGTGATGGCGCGCGGGCAGGCATGCACGCGGCCGGCATGGTCGGGCAGGGTGTCGGGCGCCGGCGCCGCGTCGGGCGAGAGCGCGATGGCGAAGTTCATGTCGACGTGGCAGAGGCCTTCCTGCGGCCCCGGCATGGCCAGCCCGTCGAGGTCGATGCGCAGGCCCGCATCCTCGACCAGCGCCATGCCGGCGGCGCTCAGGATCTCCGCCACCAGCGCGCCCCAGGTCGCGGCATCGGGCCGGCAGGCCGGGTTCATGGCATCGGGGATGGCCTCCAGGGTCGCGGTCTCGGCCTGCCAGGCGGAAGTTGGGCCGTCGGCAAGGGCCGGCATGGCCAGCAGAGCGAGGCCGGCGGCAAGTCTCGGGATTTTCATGATCTATACCGTGGCCGTCGCCAGCACGCGGTCGGGCGGCGCGTGACCATCGACGAAGGTCTTGATGTTGACGATCACCTTCTCGCCCGAATCGGTACGCCCCTCGAGCGTCGCCGAGCCCATATGGGGCAACAGCACGACACTCTCCAGCTCCAAGAGCTTGGGGTTGACCGCCGGCTCGTGCTCGAAGACGTCGAGGCCGGCGCCGGCCAGCTTGCCGTCGCGCAGCATGCGCGTCAGCGCCGCCTCGTCGATGACCTCGCCGCGCGAGGTGTTGACGATATAGGCGTGCGGCCGCAACT
>CAZVDW010000645.1:0-21819 GCA_964625645.1 uncultured Rhodospirillaceae bacterium | reverse complement strand
ACCTGGGAGGAGTCGGGCTGTTACATCCTTACCCTGGCGACCGCCTATCGCATGCTCTTCGGCCATCGCCCGCACATTCTCAGGCCCGGCCATAACGTGCTGGTCTGGGGCGCGGCCGGCGGCCTCGGCTCGATGGCGATCCAGCTCATCGCCACGGCCGGCGCCAACGCCGTCGCCGTGATCTCGGACGAGGACAAGCGCGATTTCGTCGCCCAGCTTGGCGCCCGCGGCGTCATCAACCGCACGGAATTCGACTGCTGGGGCCAGCTGCCCGACGTTGACGACGCCAAGGCCTATGGCGATTACGCCAAGCGCGTGCGCGCCTTCGGCAAGGCCATCTGGGCCACCACCGGCAAGGGCAACGACGTCGATTTCGTCTTCGAGCACCCCGGCGAGCAAACCTTCCCGGTCTCCTGCTTCGTGGTCAAGCGCGGCGGCATGGTGGCCTTCTGCGCCGGCACCACCGGCTACAATCTGACCTTCGACGCGCGCTTCGTGTGGATGCGCCAGAAGCGCATCCAGGGCAGCCATTTCGCCAACCTCAAGCAGGCGGCCCAGGCCAACCGCCTGGTGGTGGACCGTCGCGTCGATCCCTGCATGTCGGAAGTCTTCTCCTGGCACGACATTCCGCGGGCCCACGCCAAGATGCACGCCAACCAGCACCTGCCCGGCAACATGGCCGTGCTGGTGCAGGCCAAGCGGCCGGGCATGCGAACGCTGGAAGAAGCCCAGGACGTGTAGACTGACCTCCGCCCATGCAAGCTTGTCGAAAATATTTCATGAAGAAAATCAGTGCTTTAGAAGGCTATTGACATTAACATAATATTTCTTATGTTAATTCAATGGTACCTTCCTCGACACCGGAATGGGGGTTTTATGGTCGCGCCGCCGAGCGAGCGGAGATCGCGCGTATCCTGCAGTCGGATCGCTGGTTCTTTTGCACTGTCTCCGGGCGACGGCGCATTGGCAAGACGACGTTGATCAGGCAAGCCATGGCGGCACGGCCGAATTCCGAGGTCTTCTATTTTCAGGTTCCCGACAGTGACGAGACCGGGGTCGTCCAAAGCTTTCAGGATGCCTTGGAGGACATCGGCGCGGCGCCCGCCGGGGAGACCAGAGAGGTCATTTCATCCTTCCGCGACATGGCGGCGATGATCGGCATCCAGTGCGGTCTCGGCGTCACCGTCGTCATTGATGAGTTTCAATACTTTCATAGGCAAAGTCTGTCGCCGTTCACGTCCTATCTGCAAGAGGTCGTGGATGGCTTAAGAGATACCAGCCGAGGGGGATTGTTCGTTCTCGGCTCCATTCACACGGAGATGACCGCGATTCTCGAGGATCATGCCTCCCCGTTGTTCAATCGTGTCACCCACCGCATCGAGGTGAGCCACTGGGATTTTGCGACATTGGTCGAGATGTTTCGCGCTCATGGCATAACCGACCCTCGACATTGGCTGTTCTTGTGGTCGCTGTTCGAGGGGGTCCCCAAGTTCTACCGCGACTGCTTCGACCAGGGCGTGCTGGGGCCACGTAACGATTACCGCGGCGACACCCTGCGGCGCCTCTTTTTCGAAGGGTCAAGCCCGTTGCGGGACGAGGCGCACAATTGGTTTCTGCGCGAGCTGAGGGGCCGTTACGATAGCGTTCTGAAAATTCTGGCACGGCTGGGTCCGTGCTCCCACGGACAATTGGTTGCCGAATATGCCGGTATCGGCGGCGGCAACGAGAAACAGCTCGCCAGCTATCTGCGAACTCTCATCGATCGCTACCAGATGGTCGAAAAGCGGCGGCCGATATTCTCCGGCGGGCGATCGCGCAAGGCCCGGTATCGTATCGCCGACAATTTTCTCGCATCATGGCTGAGCAGCCTGTCGCGCGCTGTTCAAATGGCGCGAATCCAGCCTGTCGCGACCGCTGTGCAGAAGGCGGATGCAGGGCTGAAAGTCCAAGAGGGCGTAGCCTTCGAGAAGATGATCCGATTGCTGACGCAAGAGTGCTCCCGCAAGGGGCTCGGAGATTTCGCTCTTACCGAGATGGTCGACGGCTATTGGAACAAAGCCGACGCGTCCGACATCGAGATCGATCTGGTAGCATTGAATGGCGACGATCAGGTCGTCCGCTTCGGCTCCTGCAAGCGATCGGCCCGCCGCCACCATGCCGCGGCCTTGACCGGCTTCAGTGAACACGTCGCCCGTTTCCTTGCGACCAAGGAGGGTCGCAGGCTCACGGCTTGGCGGGTAGAGAAAGTGCTTTATGCGCCAGTGTTCTCCGACCAGGAAAAGCACGAGCACGCCGCACGGGGCTTCGCATGCCGCGACCTTGGCGACTTCGCTCGTATTTTGCACTAGAGGCAAGGCGACGCCATGACCACGATAGCCACTCTTATTCCCACCTGTCGGGCAGCGCTCGGCGCGGCGGAGGCGCTGCTGGCCGAGGCGCGGCATGCGGTCTCCGCGAAGGTGGCGACAGCGAGCCTCGATAGCGAACAGTTCGCCGTGCATGGGCTGGCCTGGGTTGCGACCTATGTCGAGGCCTTGCGGCAGATGCTCGGCTGGGCCGAGCGCCTGGAGGCGGCGGGGCGCCTCGGCACGCTCGAGCAGCTGACCCTGCAGGCGGCCTTCGGCGAATATCTGGCGCAGCTGGCGGGCGGCATCGCCATGAGCCAGGTCGAGTGCGTGCGCCCCGGCGATCTCGGCATCGACGCCGGCGCGCTGGCAAGTGACGAGTGCGCCCTGCTCATGTGCGAGGGCAACACGGCCGCCGTGCGCCAGGCCATCGCCGACGCCATCGCCGAGGGCGAGCTGGCGGATGCGGCGCTCGACGACGAGACCCTGGTGCTGGTCGAGGAGCAATTCCGCCGCTTCTCCGACGAGCGTATCGCGCCCAATGCGCAGGACTGGCACCGCGAGGATGTGCTGATCCCCGACGAAGTGATCGCCGAGATGGCGGCGCTCGGCGTCTTTGGCCTGACCGCGCCCGAAGCCTGGGGCGGCGCCGGGCTCGGCAAGGTAGCGATGTGCGTGGTCACCGAGCAGCTTTGCCGCGGCTCGCTCGGCGTCGGCTCCCTGGCGACGCGCTCGGAAATCGCTTGCGAGCTTATCCTTGCCCATGGCACCGAGGCGCAGCAGCAGCGCTGGCTGCGCCCCATCGTCGCGGGCGAGGTGTTGCCGACCGCCGTCTTCACCGAGCCCGACACGGGCTCCGACCTCGGCAGCCTGAAGACCCGCGCGGTGCGCGACGGCGAGGACTGGCGGATTACCGGCGCCAAGACCTGGACCACCCACGGCGCCCGCGCCGACCTCATGACCCTGCTCGTGCGCAGCGACGCCGAGCAACCGGGCTACAAGGGCCTGTCGATGTTCCTGGCGCCAAAGCCGCGCGGCACGGACGCCGAGCCCTTCCCGGCGGACGGCATGAGCGGCGGCGAGATTCGCGTGCTCGGCTATCGCGGCATGAAGGAATACGAGATCGCCTTCGACGGCTTCCGCGTGCCCGGCGACTGCCTGCTCGGCGGGGCGCAAGGCCAGGGCTTCAAGCAGCTCATGGCGACCTTCGAGGCGGCCCGCATCCAGACCGCCGCGCGCGCCACCGGCGTCGCCCAGAGCGCCCTCGAGCTCGGCCTCGCCTACGCAGCCGAGCGCCAGCAGTTCGGCCGGCCGATCTATGCCTTCCCTCGCGTCTCGGGCAAGCTCGCCTGGATGGCCGTCGAGGTCATGATCGCCCGCCAGCTGACCTGGTTCGCGGCGCGCCAGAAGGACCAGGGCCACCGCTGCGATCTCGAAGCCGGCATGGCCAAGCTGCTCGCCGCGCGCATCGCCTGGGCGGCCGCCGACAATGCCGTGCAGATCCACGGCGGCAACGGCTATGCCGAGGAATATCCGGTGTCCCGGGTGCTGGTGGATTCGCGCATCCTCAACGTCTTCGAAGGCGCCGCCGAACTCCAGGCCCAGATCATCGCGCGGCGCTTGCTTGGCGGCAATTAGCCTGTAAAAAGGCCCGCATGACAGACACCTACGACATCATCATCGTCGGCGCAGGCTCGGCCGGCGCGGCGCTGGCCTATCGCCTGACGGAAGATCCGGGCAGGCGCGTGCTCCTGCTCGAAGCCGGCAAGGGCGTGCATCCGCTGTCGCGGCTGCCGGTCAGCTTCGGGCTGTTCATCGACAAGCCGGGGGTCAACTGGCGCTATTTCTCCGAGCCCGAGGACAGCACCGCCAATCGTAAGATCCCCGTGCCGCGGGGCAAGATGCTGGGCGGCTCGTCGTCGATCAACGGCCTGGTCTATGTGCGCGGCCAGCCGCTCGACTACGACAGCTGGGCGCAGCTGGGCAATCGCGGCTGGAGCTGGCAGGACGTCGAGCCGGTCTTCCGCCGCCTCGAGGACTACCCGGACAGCAGCGACGGCACGCGCGGCCGCGGCGGCCCGCTCGGCATTTCCGAAGTGCCCGACCAGAACCCGCCCTACGATGCCCTGGCCGCAGCGGCCGAAGCGGTCGGCATCCGCCGCACCGCGGACTATAACGGTCCCGTCCAGGAAGGCATCGGCAAGACCCAGGCGACCATCCGGCGCGGCCGGCGCATGAGCACCGCGCATTGCTATCTGCGCCCGGCCGCCAAGCGTCCGAACCTCAACGTGGTGACCGAGGCGCTGACCGAGCAGCTGCTGCTCGACGGCAAGCGCTGCACAGGCGTCGCCTATGCGCGTGGCGGCCGGCGCGTCGAGGCCAAGGCGGCGCGCGAGGTCGTCCTCTGCGCCGGCGCCATCGCCTCGCCGCAGATCCTCGAGCTCTCAGGCATCGGCCAGCCGGCGCTCTTGAAGTCGCACGGCATCGAAGCGCGCCACGAGCTGGCGGCGGTGGGCGAGTATTTCCGCGACCACCTGATGGCGCGGGTACAATGGCGCATCAGCCGGCCCGGCGTCTCCTATAACGAGCGCGTGCGCGGCCTCGGCCTGGTCTGGCAGGCGGCGAAATACCTGGCCACCGGCGGTGGCTTTCTCGGCCTGCCCTCGGCGCCGCTGCTGGCCTTCCTCAAGACCCGGCCGGAGCTTGCCGTGCCCGATGCGCAACTGCATCTGGTGCCCTATGCGGTGAAAAACCCGAAGCGGCGCAAGCTGCACGACTTCCCGGGCATGACCATCTCCGGTTATCAGCTGCGCCCCGAGAGCCTGGGCTCGGTCCATGTCCGCTCCGCCGATCCGCATGCCCAGCCGGCGATCCGCTTCAATTTCCTGGCCGACCCGATCGATCGCGCCACCATGGTCGCGGTGATCAAGACGGCGCGGCGCATCGTCGCCTCGGCGGCGATGGACGGCTTTCGCGGTGCAGAGCTGTCGCCGGGCAAGGACGTCGACAGCGACGACGCCATCGAACACTGGATGCGCCAGAACTCGGAGACCTGCTACCACCCGATCGGCAGCTGCCGCATGGGCCCGGACGCGGTGGTCAACGAGCGTTTGCAGGTGCACGGCATCGCGGGCTTGCGCATCGCCGACGCCTCGATCTTTCCCACCATGCCCTCGGGCAACACCAACGCGCCCGCCATCATGGTCGGCGAGAAGTGCGCGGACCTGATCAGGGGCGAAAGCTGACCGTGAGGTTTATGGGGATGGTCGCTTCGCCGTCACCCAGCTCGATCGGGCGCCGCTGAGCTCCCTCCTGCGACGGCAGGGATTCCGGGAAGGATCTTCGGGCCCTGACCGGCTCGCTCCAAAGGGCCAGCAAATCCTCGCGGATTTGGCTCATAGGGTCGTTCAACTCGAGTGCCTTGAGGCCGGCCACGAGACGCGAGACGCGAACGCCTTCGTTAGCGATCCATACGATCGATTCCGGGCTATCGTGCGCTGACTGTTTGGAAATGATCTTGCCGTGCCGGTCTATCAGGTCGCCTCTCGTATTTACCTTCGGCACCGATGAATGATGCAGTGCGATAACCTCCCAACGGTTATTGAAGACCGGCGCGCCGGAACTGCCCTCGTCGGTATCGCTGGTATAGAAGCAAAACTGGTCGTCCTCGATCTCGTTGGACAGGAAGATCAGTTGGCTGTCATGGACGACCACGTTCTTTGGGCCGGCGCCCGGGTGCTGTATGACGTTGACCGAATCACCGATACGGATCTTGCCTTCGCCGGCGATTAGCGGGTGATAGCCGTATCCCGATAGCGGGGCGCCGAGGTCCGATTCCGGGTTGACCGCGACGATGGTGAAATCGAGCTCGGGACTCGTCGCGAAGAACCTGTCGGGGTCGAGGGAGAAGACTTGTATCTGCTTTGGCGGGCCGATGCGGTTCTCCTCGGCGTCAAGCTCGAGGCGGCTGCCGAAAGCGAATTCGGCGCTGTCGATTACATGGTTGTTGGTGATCAGGAGATCGTTTCCGACGAGGAACCCGGTGCCGAAGGAAAATATCGTCTTGATCCGCCCAACGCCGCGGGCTGCGTCGATCCCGGCTTCGAAAAACTCGACCGACAGAAAGTCGCTTGTCGATCGCAGCATCCGCTCGAGGCCAAGGCCCCGGAGCCCACCGATTCGGTTGCCGCGCCTGATACTGCTTTCGCGGAAGCTTTGGCGTTCCTGATACTTCCTCTGGCGCTCTTCGCTTTCAACTTTCTCGATTGCGCCGTCGGCGATGGCGCTCAAGGCGGTGTCGATCAGATCCGCATCTCTTCGCCAGCGCTCCGCCGCGGCAGCCACATGGTCGAGCCGCGCCTCCGCGCCACGGCGCAGCCGATCGGCGAACTCCGCTCTATCCCCCAGCTGCCGCGGAGCCGTCTGTTCGAGCCTATCGCTGATTGCGGGAATCAACTTCCTGAGGTCGGCAATATTCATGATTCACCTCCTGCTGACACATATCCACGCCGTAGACGATTTCTCATCGACCAATTATATGCTATTAGTAGCTACAAGTCTGGCTTCATCAATGTAGAGCTGAGGTGGGGGTCGATATGCCTAAGATTGCCTTTGAGGACTACCTGCGCATGCTTCGCGATCCGGATACGCTGGATAATGAAATTCTCGCCTACTCGGTCGTCATAAAGGGGGAGGGTGGCGCATTCGCGCCTGAGCTTGCGCCGGATCCGGCCAAGGTCGAGATGACCCTTGACGACATGGAAGCCGAGAGCGCGATGAAGCTCGGCAACGGCTTTTCGCGCTGGCGTCGCCAGGCCCGCTTCCGGCGGCGCATAGACAAGGATGGTCACTTGCCGGTTCTGGTATCCGAGGGGGACAGCTGGTTCCAGTTCCCGTTGCTCATATCGGAGATAGTCGACCAGCTTGGCGACGAGTTCCTGATCTGGTCGACCGGCGCGGCCGGCGACACGGCGCGAAATATGGTGATCGACAATCCCGAATATATGAAAGCCCTTCGCAAGCATAAGGATCACGTCCAAGGCTTTCTGTTCTCGGCCGCCGGCAACGACGTGATCGGCGAAGACCCGGATACGGGTCGCGCCGCGTTGCTCGACTTGCTCAAGGACTTCAACGGCAACACCAACGACGTCGTCGGCCATGTCAACCTGGCCGCCTTGGGCGAAACCTTGGCCTTCCTGCACAGCGCCTACAGCGAGGTGATCGAAACCGTTCGCGCCGAGCGCGGCTTTGGTGCATTGCCCATCTTCATTCACGGCTATGACTATGCCTTCCCGTACCCTTGGCGCAATAACGATAAGCGCAACCCGGTTTATGCCGCGAATGACGGCTGGCTGGGCCAGCCTCTGGCAGCGCACGGCATCGTCGATGACGGGCTGCGCCGCAAGATCATCATGTTCATGATCGATGCCCTATACGACATGCTCGCCACCTTGGCGGGCAATTCGCAAGCCTCCGGCGTCTGGGTGGTGAACTGTCGCGGGGCGATGCCGAGACTGTCCGACTGGGCCGACGAGATCCATGGCACCTCGGCGGGATTCGCCAAGGTCGCGGCCCGCTTCCGCCCGGTCATCCGCTCGGCGATTTAGAGAGCTCTATGCCGGGCCCAGCCAGCGGCCGAGGATGTGGCCGAGGCTGACCATGCGCGCGACCACCCGCGGCGTTGCCACGTAGGCGGCGATCATGCGCCGCGCCGCGTCAGGCAGCACTAGCGCTTCGGGGCGAAGCTGGGCGAGCTGCGCCGCCTCGGCGCGGCCGCGCTCGTGCACACGCTGCATCGCCGCGGCCAGGGCGCCGCTTTGCCGCAAGGGCGCCAAGGCGGCATGGATCAGCGCCAGCAGCCCCGGCCAATGGGCGAGATGGCGCCACAAGGTGGCGAGGCCGTGGCTGCTGCCGCCGCCGAAGGTATTGATCGCCCGCAACAGCGCCCAGCACTCCGCATCGATGGCATCGGCCGCCAGCAAGGGCCGCAGCGTCGGCCAGGGCGGCGGCGACGGCGCCGGCTCCGCCGCTGACGGTGCGGCCGGCTCTAACAATAACGCTGTCAGGGCAATCATGTTCATGCCGTTGGAGCGGTTGTAGGCCGCGACGATGGCGCGCACGGCGGCGAGCTCGTCCGGCGGCACGCCGGCAGCGGCGAGCTGGCCTGCGACCAGGGGCGCGGGCGATGGTAGCTCGGCGCCGTCGATCACACGTGCCAGCGCAGCCGCCGGCTGACCCGTGAGGTAGAGTGGCTTGGCTGCCTGCCAGGCGGCCGGCAAGCCGCCCTCGACGGCGACCAGCGTGCGCCAGATCGAGGTCAGCAGGGGAATGTCCATGGTCGCGCGAATGTCGGCGAAGATCGCCGCCACCTCCCCCGTGGCCTCGCTCTCGGCGATCGCCGAGACGGGATCGCTGCCGTATTCGCCAGCCATAGCTGTCGCCCCATCCTCCATGAACACGCAAAGGATACGCGTTACGCGGAGGGCTGCAAAGCCGCGCTCGCTCGGCTATACCGGGGACATGGAAAACGCAGACATCGAGCGCATCGCACGCCAGCTTTTCGAGGCCGGCCGGCGGCGGGCGCCGTTCCGGCGCTTGCGCGGTGCGGACGCGCCGGGCTCGCTGGCGGCGGCCTATCCCATCCAGGCACGGGTCTATGCGCTGTATGAAGCGGAAGCCGCTGCCGGGCCGCTCGGCGGGCACAAGATCGCGCTGACCTCGAAAGCGGTGCAGGAGCTTTGCGGCGTCGATGTGCCGGCCTATGGCGCGGTCTTTCGCGACGAGGTTCGCGCCTCGCCGGCTCGCCTCAGTCTCGGCGACTTCGGGCATCTCGGGCTGGAGTTCGAGGTGATCGTGAAGATGGCGGCTGACGTGCCGGCGGCGGGCGCGCCTTACGACCGCGACAGCATCGCCGATTTCGTCGCGGCCTGCGCGCCGGCTTATGAGATTATCGAGGACCGCAATGCCGACTATGGCGATCTCGATGCCGAATCCATCGTCGCCGACCGCTGCTGGTGCCATGGCGCGGTGCACGGGCCATGGGTGGCGGACTGGCGAAACCTCGACCTCGCCAGCCTGCCCGTGACGCTGCAGTGCAACGGCGAGGTGATCGACCGGGATGTGACCGGCGCCTCGATGGAGCACCCCTTCGCCGGCCTGGCCTGGGTCGCCAACCATCTCGCCGCCGACGGCCGGCAGCTGGCCCGGGGCGAGATCGTCATGACCGGTAGTGCACTAAAAACCCGCTTCCCGGAAGCCGGCGACCACGTCCGCTATACCATCGAGGGCCTCGGCGAGACCGAGCTCCACATCGAAGCCTAATCACAGGACCGCTCCATGACATTCGAGTTTCGCAAGGACGCGCCCGCCGCCGCCGCTCCCTGGGCCGGCTATCCGGCCTATAATTTCGTCGGCGGCCATAACGATGCCGCGGGCATCCCCGCCGAGCAGCTGGCGCAAGCGGCGAGCCGGGCGCTGGCCCGCGACGGCCAGATCCTCGCCACCTACAATATGGGCCAGGGGCCTCAGGGCTATCTGCCCCTGCGCCAGGTCATCGCCAGGATATTGCGCCAGAACACCGCCATGACCTGCGAGGCCGAGGACATCCTCGTCACTTCGGGCTCCTTGCAGGCCATCGACCTGGTGAACGCGGTGATGATCGAGCCCGGCGATGTGGCGATCGTCGAGGCCGCCACCTATGCCGGGGCGCTGTCGCGGCTGCGCTCACGCGGTGCCGACTGGGTCGGCGTCGACGTGGACGAGGACGGCCTGCGCGCCGACCAGCTGGAGCGGGCCCTGGCAACGCTGAAAAGCCGCGGCGTGCGCCCGAAATACATCTACACCATCCCCACCGTGCAGAACCCCACCGGCACGGTGATGTCGGTCGAGCGCCGCCACGAAATCCTTAGCCTTGCCGCCCAATACGACGTGCCGATCTTCGAGGACGACTGCTATGCCGACCTGATGTGGGGCGAGCGCCGGCCACCGGCGATCCATGCCCTCGACGATAGCGGCCGCGTGATCTATTGCGGCTCCTTCTCCAAGTCGCTGGCGCCGGCGCTGCGCCTCGGCTATCTGGTCGCCGACTGGCCGCTGCTGAGCCGCGTGATCCCGGCCAAGAGCGACGGCGGCACCGGCGCCATCGACCAGCTTGCCATCGCCGACTATGCGGCCGAGCATTTCGAGACCCACCTGGTCGGCCTGCGCCAGACCCTCAAGGCCAAGTGCGACGCGATGGTGGAAGCGCTGGAAGCGCATTTCGGCGTGACGGCGGAGTTCGAGGTGCCGCGCGGCGGCATCTTCATCTGGGTGACGCTGCCCGAGGCCGTCGACACCACGAAACTTGCAGCCGCAGCCCTCGCAGAGGGCGTCGCGGTCAATCCCGGCGCGGACTGGTCGGCCGACCCGGAGAGCGGCCGTCACCGCATCCGCCTCTGTTTCGGCAACCCGACCATCGAGACCATCAGGGAAGGCGTCGCCCGGCTCGCCGAGATTTGCCGCCGCGAGACCGGCGTGCCGGAGCGCAGCGCCAACCTGCAGCGCGGCTGAGGGCGAACGTTCCCATGACCGAGAGCGAGTCCGGGTTCGCCATAGGCCAATCGGCCCTGCGCGTCGAGGATCGGCGTTTCCTGGAAGGCCGGGGGACCTTCGTCGACAATCTTGAGTTTCCCGGCGTCGCGCATGCGGCTCTCGTGCGCTCGCCTCATGGCCATGCGGATATCGTCGGCATCGACACCGCAGCAGCGCGCCAGGCACCCGGCGTTCTGCTGGTCTGCACAGGCGCGGAGATCGCGGCCGCAGGCCTCGGCGGCATCACCAGCCTTTTCCTGCCGCCCGACTGCGAGGGCCGCAGCCCCTTCACCCCGCCGCACCCGTTATTGCAGGCCGAGCGGGTGCGCTTTGTCGGCGACCGCGTCGCCATGGTGGTGGCGGAAAGCCTCGCCCAGGCCCGCGACGCGGCCGAGCTGATCGCCGTCGAGTACCGGCCGCTCCCTGCCGTGGTCACGCCCGGCGAGGCGCGAGCGTCAGGCGCGCCGGTCCTTTGGCAGCAGGCGCCGGACAATGTCTGCTTCCGCTGGGCCGAGGGCGATCACGCGGCCACCGAGGCCGCCTTCGCCAGGGCCGAGCACATCGTCGAGCTCGACCTCATCAACAACCGCCTCATCACCAATTACATCGAGACCCGCGCCGCCGTGGGCGCTTACGACGCCGCCCAGGACCGCTTCACGCTCACCACCTGCACCCAGATGCCGCTACGGCTGCGGACCGCCATGGCGGCGGTCTTCGGCCGCCTGGAAGCGGATTTTCGCATCGTCATCCCCGATGTCGGCGGCAGCTTCGGCAGCAAGATGAGCGCCTCTGCCGAGCAGGCCCTGGTGCTGTGGGCGGCCGAAAGATTGCGCCGTCCGGTGAAGTGGGTGAGCGAGCGCGCCGAGGGCTTCGCCAGCGATCCGGCGGCGCGCGACAACGAGACCCACGCCGCCCTGGCACTCGACAAGGCGGGGCGCTTTCTCGCCCTGCGGGTCGCTACCCTGGCCAATATGGGCGGTTATCTGTCGAACCTGACCATCGGCGCGCCCATCAACGGCATGACCCTGTTGTCCGGCCCCTATGTCATGGCGGCGGCCTATGCCGCGGTCGAGGGCGTCTTCACCAACACCGTGCATACCGATGTCATGCGTGGCGCCGGCCGGCCGGAAGCGACCTATACCATCGAGCGCCTGGTCGACGCCGCGGCGGCGGAGCTCGGCATCGCGCCGGACGAATTGCGCCGCCGCAACCTGATTGCCGCCGACGCCTTCCCCTACACCACGGTCTTTGGCCTCAACTATGACTCGGGCCTGTTCTCGCACAATCTGGAGACCGCGCTGCGGCGCTCCGACTGGGTCGGCTTTGCCGAGCGCCGCGCGGCGGCCGAGGCGCGCGGCCGCCTGGCCGGCATCGCCGTGAGCACCTACGTCCAGCGCAATGGCGCACGGCTGCTCGACGAGACGGCACAGATCCGTATCGACGCCAGCGGCCATGCCACCCTCTTTATCGGCACCCTCGACAGCGGCCAGGGGCACGAGACCGCCTACACACAGATCATCGCCGACCGCCTCGGCCTGGGTCCGGCTGCGATCCGCGTCGTCGAAGGCGATACCGACCGCATCGGCATGGGCAACGGCACCGGCGGCTCGCGCTCGATGATGGTCGGCGGCTCGGTGCTGTTGCTGGCCTGCGAGCGCATCATCGACAAGGGCCGTGCCATCGCCGCCCACCTGTTGGAGGCCGACAGCGCCGATATCGGCTTTGCCGACGGGCGCTTTACGGTCTCGGGCAGCGACCGCGCCGTGACCCTGCAGGACGTCGCACGGACCGCCTACCGCCAGGACCTGTTGCCGGCGGAGATCGAGACCGGCCTCGATGAGCGGGCCAATTTTCGCCCGCCCAACTTCTCCTTTCCCAACGGCGTCCATGTTTGCGAAGTGGAGGTCGATGCCGAGACCGGCACGGTGGACATCGTCCGTTTCACCGCCGCCGAGGATTACGGCAGCCTGGTCAATCCGATGCTGGTGGAGGGGCAGGTGCACGGCGCCCTGACCATGGGGATCGGCCAGGCCCTGCACGAGCATACGGTCTACGAGCCCGAAACGGGGCAATTGCTGAGCGGCTCGCTGCTCGACTACACCGTGCCCAGGGCCAGCCACGTGCCGCCGATCGACCTGCTGCTGAGCCAGGACGCACCCTGCCAGAGCAATCCGTTGGGCGCCAAGGGCGCGGCCGAAGGCGGCACCGTCGGCGCGCCGCCGGCAGTGATCAACGCCGTGCTCGACGCCTTACGCCCGCTCGGCGTCGAGCATATCGACATGCCGGCGACGCCAGAGCGGGTCTGGCGCGCCATCCGAAGCCGGCGCTAGAAGAACCAGCGTATGCCGGCGACGAAGGCGAGCGATTCCGGATCGCCGCCAGCGCTGCGCGTGCGCTTGGCGGTGGCGAACAGGTCGCGCTCGAAGGCGAGGCCGATATAGGGCGCGATCTCGCGGCGGAGCTCGTAGCGCAGGCGCAGCCCGGTCTCGATGCCGGTGATGCCGGCGCCTAGCCCAAGCTCGTCGATGTCCTGCGCCGCGAAATTGACCTCCAACAAAGGCTGCAGCACCAGACGCTGGGTGAGCAGCAGCTCGTATTCGGCCTCGAAACGCGCCGTCAGCTCCGCCTCGTCCGAGAGGAACAGCGCCGCATCGACCTCGAAGAAGTGCGGCGCCAGGCCATGCAGGCCGAGCACGGCGTGGCTGCGCACGGGCCGCGGCCGGAAGTCGTGCCGCAAGCCCACCTCGACATCGAAAAAGTCGGAGACCAGGCGGCTGTAGAGCACTTGTGCTTCCGCCGCCTCGACGCCCTCGCCGAATTCCGTCTCGCCCTCGGCCTTGAGGTAGAGCTTGTCGAAATCGGTGCCGATCCAGCCCTGCGCCTCCCAGGCATAGGCCTCGTGCTCGCCCGCGACGCGCAGCTCGTTCTGGTCCATCTGGAAGAAGGTATAGACCGGCTCGGCGATCTCTGCCGCCATGGCCGGCCCGGCAGCCAGGGCGGCAATGACGCCGATGATTGCGCGCTTCATTGTACGTACTCCCCAGCGGCCACGACCTGCACCTCGCGGAACATGCCCGTCGCCATGTGAAACATGAGGTGGCAATGGAAGGCCCAGCGTCCGGGCGCATCGGCCTCGACCTCGGCATAGAGGGTGGTGCCAGATGCCACGCTAAGAGTGTGCTTGGCCGGGTTCCACTTGCCGGCCCCGACATCGAGAATCGACCACATGCCATGCAAATGCATGGGATGGGTCATCATGGTCTCGTTGACGAACTTGAAGCGCACCCGCTCGCCGAGGGCCAGGCGGATGGGCTCGGCCTGGGAATGTTTGAGGTCGTTGATGGACCAGAAATAGCGCTCCATGTTGCCGGTCAGGCGGATCTCGATCTCGCGATCGGCCTCGCGGTGGGGATAGAGCGGGGTCTGCGCGCGCAGGTCGGCATAGCTGAGAAACTTGCCCCCCGACGCCGCCCGCGGCTGCAAGCCACTGCCGGGCGCCCAGAAGGGATCGTCGGCATCCATGGCCATGTCACCGTGATCCATGCCGGCCATGTCGCCATGATCCATCTCGGCCATGTCGCCATGGTCCATGCCGCTGTGCATGTCGTGGCTCATGTCCGCCATGGTAAGCAGCGGCGGCTCGCGGCCCGGTGGCAGCTCGGCCGCCTGGCCTTGCCGCGGTGCCAGGGTGCCACGCGCCATGCCCGTGCGCGACATGCTCTCGGCGATGATGTTGAAGGCACGCTCCTCTTTCGGGCGCACGATGACGTCATAGGTCTCGGCCACGGCGATGCGGAGCTCGTCGACCTTGACCGGCTGCACGTTGTTGCCGTCGGCCTGCACCACGGTCATCTCGAGGCCCGGGATGCGCACGTCGAAGAAGGTCATCGCCGCGGCATTGATGAAGCGCAGCCGCAGCCGCTCGCCGGGCTCGAACAGCGCCGTCCAGTTCTGGCCCGGGCTCTTGCCGTTGACCAGGAAGGTGTAGCCGCTGATATCGGCGATATCGGTCGGCATCATGCGCATCGCGCCCCAGTCGAGGCGGTCGTCGAGCGTCGCGGCAAAGCCGTCCTCTGCCACGTCGTCGAAGAAGGTGCCGAGGGTGCGCTGGCGATAGTTGTAGTAGTCCGATTGCATCTTGAGGTTGGCCAGGATGGTCTCCGGCGGGCTCTCGTGCCAGTCGGACAGCATCACCACGTATTCGCGGTCGTAGCGGAAAGGCTCGCGCCCCTCTGGCTCGATGATGATGGCGCCGTAAAGCCCCACCGTCTCCTGCAGCCCGGAATGGCTGTGATACCAATAGGTGCCGCTCTGCTGGGCCGGAAAGCGGAAGGTGTGGGTGGTGCCCGGCGCGATGCCGTCATAGCTCAGGCCCGGCACGCCGTCCTCCGTGGTCGGCAGGATGATGCCGTGCCAGTGGATCGAGCTCGTCTCGTCGAGGGTATTGCTGACGTGGATGACCAGATCCTCGCCTTCCTTGAAGCGCAAGGTCGGCGCCGGTATCGAGCCGTTGATGGCGAGGCCCGGAATATCGCGCCCGGAAGCGTCGAGGGTGGTCTCGCCGATGCTCAGCTCATAGGTGCCGGCCAGTGCCGGCGCGGCAAGGCTCAGCGCCCCGGCCAGCAGGGCCGCGGTGATTGATCGTTTCATGATGCGCCCCTATTTGCCGATGCTGATGTCGCCCATCATGCCGGCGTCGTAATGGCCGGGCACGTTGCAGGCGAATTCGAGGCTGCCGGCCTCGGGGAAGGTCCAGACGATCTCGGCGCTCTCGCCCGGCGCCAGCAGAACGCTGTTGGGCTCGTCATGGCTCATCGTCTCGCCGTCGCCCATGTCCATGTTCATCATGTCATGGTTGATGCGGTCGATCTCGATGGCGCCGTGCTCGACCATCATCATCATCTCTTCCTGATGCGCCGCATGGGTGGCGGCGGTGCCGATGTTGAACTCGTGCACGACCTCGCCTTGGTTGCTGATGACGAAGCGGACGGTCTCGCCCGGCGCCACGCTCAGGCTTTCGGGCTCGAAATAGTTGTCGACCAGGGTGACGGAGACGGTGCGGGCGGCGTTGGCTGCATCGCCGGCCATGCCGGTCATCATGGCATCGTGGTGGCCGCCGTCGTCATGGCCGCCATCGTGGTGGCCGTGGTTTTCGGCGAAGGCGGGTGCGGCCAGCAGGCTGGCGGCAAACAGGGGATAAACCAAGTAACGCATGATCGCGTCCTTTCCTATGAATCTCGCAGATAGGGAACGGTACGATCGGCCGCGGGCGGCCAATCGGGATCAGGCGTGGGCTTTCGGCGGGCCATGCGGCGGCGGCAGCCGCAGGCCGTCCGCCGACGTCGCCTCGGACGCCGCGCCGGCCACGATCATCGGCTGCGCGCCGCTCGCGGCAGGCAAGACCGCAAGCGCGGCACAACAGGCCTTGAGACAACTCTCGCTGTCGGCCGCAGGATCGCTGTCGGCGTCGCCGCTCATGGCCAGATGCGGCGCCTGATGCCCGTGATGGGCATCGGCCATGGCCTCGGCCCCGGCGGGCCAAACGGCCAACGCCAGCACCACCAGCCAAAGGCCGAGCAGGGCAACAGAGCTCTTCAAACGCGCATCCATGCGCCAATACCTACGCCCCACCACGGCACATTGCAATGGTTCTTAACTGGCCGATGCCAGCAGCGCCGCCACCTCGTCCGCGCTGGGCATGGAATCGGCGGTGCCTGGGCGGGTGACGGAAATGCCGGCGACCGCGCAGCCATGGCGCACGGCCTCTATGGTCTCGGCGCCGTTCGCCAGTGCCGTGGCCAGGGCGCCGCAGAAGGCATCGCCCGCGCCCGTGGTCTCGACCACCGGGCCGGCCTCGACGGCGGGGACGTGCACGAAGCCGTCGGCCGTACACAGCGCGGCGCCGCGGGCGCCAAGCGTGATCACGGCCTCGCCGACCCCTTGCACCAGAAACGCCTCGCCGGCGCGGCGGGCATCGTCGAGGCTTTCGACACTGATGCCGGTGAGCATCTCGGCTTCGGTCTCGTTCGGCGTGACGATATCGCAGAGCCCCAGCATGCCGTGCGGCAAAGCCATGGCAGGCGCCGGATTGAGGATGGTGCGCACGCCCGCCGCGCGGGCGATCTGCAAGCCGCGCTCGGCCGCCGCCAGCGGCTGTTCGAGCTGGGTCATGAAGACCGCGGCGCCTTCGATCAGCGCCACCTCGGCCTCGACCTCGTCGGGCGTGATGGCGGCGCCAGCGCCGGGAAACAGCACGATGGCGTTCTCGCCCGAGCCCTCCTCGACGAGAATGAAGGCGGCGCCGGTCGGGCTATCGGCGCTTTGCACCACGCGCGCCTCGACGCCCGCCGCGGCCCAGGTCTCGCGCGCAAGATCGGCGAAGGCATCCTGCCCGAGCTTGGCAATCAGTGTCACCTCACCGCCGAGCCGCGCCGCCGCCACCGCCTGGTTCGAGCCCTTGCCGCCCGGGCTCTGGGCGAAGCTCGAGCCGATCAGCGTCTCGCCCAGGCGCGGCGCCCGCGCGGCGCGGAAGGCGGTGTCGGCAACGAAAATGCCGAGAATGACGACGCGGCCGGGCATGGGCTATTCCGGCGCCGGGTCGGGAATTTCGAGACCGGCCAAACGAAGGCCATCGAGAAAATGCTCGACATCTGCATCGTTCCACATCCAGGTGCCGTATTCGGAGCGGGCATGCTCGCCGAAATTCGGATAGATCGTTTCCAGTTTCTCGAGATCGCCCCGCGCTTCAGCCAATTGCCCCAATTGCCCATAGACCGCGGCCCTGTTCACCCAGGGCCAATGGAACGTCGGTTGGTCCACCTTGACCGCCCATGTCAGGGCCTCGTCATATTCCTTCCTGTGGTAATAATACGTCGTCAAAAAGTTATAGAAATAGCCGGCCGGGGTCGGACTCAAGGCTATCGCTTTCTTCATCAAGTCGGCGCCGCGGTCCCACTCCCCGGAAAAGCCGAGCATCAAACCGGTCTCGGCGAGCACGACCGGGTCGTTCGGGGTCAAGGCCACCGCGCGGTTCGCGGCCTCGACAAAGGCGGTGCGATCGCGATGAAAATAATAGACCATCGTCAAATGACGCTGCACATCACCCGAATGCGGCGACAGCTTGACCGCCGTTAGCGCGGCATCGAGTGCGCGCGCGAGGGGCTCCGGCCGGGCGTTGTGTCCGAAGCTGTATTCGTTGGTATAGACGAAGGCCAGCCAGGCCCAGGCGTCGGCGTAGCCCGGGTCCGTCTGCACGGCCTGTTCAAGGCAGCTGCGAACCTTCAAGTGGTCCTCGCGCCCCAGGCTCTCGGCGTTGTACCATTTCGCCCGCAGCACGCACTCGTAGGCGCTGAGGCTCTCGCTGCTGCGATGCATGGCCTCGCTGGCCCCCGACATGGCGACGACGCCATAGGTTCCGGCCACGGTCGCGGCGACGTTCTCGGTAATCTCGTCCTGGATGGCGAAAATATTGTCCAGCGTCAGCTGGCGTTCCCAGGTATCGGCCCAGAGATGCGTGCCGTCGCGCGTATCGAGCAGCTGCGCCGTGACCCGCACCGTCTCGCCGGCACGGCGCACGCTGCCCTCGATAACGAAATCCGCGCCAAGCTCCCTGCCGATGTCGCGCACATCAACGGCCCGCCCCTTGTATTGGAAAGTCGAGTTGCGCGCGAGAACGCGGGCGTTCTTGAAGCGCGCCAGCTCGGTGATGATCTCTTCCGTGATGCCGTCGCTGAAATACTCGTCTTCCGGATTGCCGCCGAAATTGGTGAATGGCAGCACCGCGATCGTCGGGCCGAGAGGCATGGCTAAGGTGGGATCGTCGGTCGGCGTGCCGTCCGCGGCGACCATTGCCGGCGGCGCCGGCTCGCGCAACTGCCACCAGATGCCAAGGCCGGCAGCAATCGCCATCGCGGCCAAGGCCGCCGTGATGGCACGCGCGCGCCCCGAGGATACCTTCCGACGGGGCACTATAGTGCCGCGCTTTCCCGCAAGAAACGCCCTTACCGGCTCGGCAATGTTCTTCACGTCGTGTTCGCCGAGGTCTTCGAAATCCAAATCAAGCTTGCCGCGCAACTCATCGCGGAGCTTGCCGGAAACACAGATGCCACCGGGCTCGGCGAGCCCTTCCAGGCGGGCGGCAACGTTGACCCCGTCGCCATAGGCGCCACCATCGGCCTGCTCGTGAATATCGCCGGTATTCAGCCCGATGCGGTAGCGCATGCGGCGGTCTTCGGGAATGTCGGCATTAAAGGTGGCGAGCGCCTCTTGCGCGGCGATGGCCGCCTCGGCGGCGCCGATGGCGGTGTCGAAGACCGCCAGCACGCTGTCGCCCGCCATGTCGACGACGCGCCCAGCGTGGCCGTCGATCGCGCTTTGGAAGATATCGCGGCAGGCATTGAGCGCATCGATAGTGGCGCGCTCGTCGTCGCCCATGAGGCGCGAATAACCGGCGACATCCGCCGCCAGTATCGCCGCCAGCCGTTGCCTTACATCGCGCTCCGCCATCAGGTCCCCCAACCATACGGGCCGAAAGAGCAAGCGTAATCCCTGAGGCGTCCTATCTCAAGTTGCCGCTGCGGCGGACATATGGAACGGCGATGCGGGCGGGCATGGGCTATTCCGGCGATGGCGGGTCGGGCGCGTCGAGCCCCGCCTTGCGCAGGCCTTCGAAGAGGCGTGGCAGCACGGATGGGTCGGTGAAGGGAAATCGCGTCAGCCCTTCATAGAACTTGGGGCTTATACGGAGAACATTGGCCGCAGCAGCGCGAGCCTCATCGTCGTTGCCGGCGAGCGCGTGGGCTGCCGTCAGCCATTGATACGCCATGCTAAAATTCGGGTTGCGATCGACGCCTTCCTTCAGCACCGCGATGGCCTCATCGTAGTCCTCTTGCGCAAACGCTGTCATGCCTTTGTACAGCAAGGGTCGCACCGCGTAGGGATCGAGCCGACTCGCCTTGTCGGCCATGCCCAGCGCCAGGGTGTATTCCCCGGTAAAAGTGTAGAGGGCCGCGAGTGCCGTGTAGCCAATGGCGTAATTGGTATCGAGTGCTATCGCCCTGTTTAACGAGGCTGCAGATTGTTCGAACTGTTTCATCATATACAGCCGCCTGCCTAGCTGGGCGTGCGCCAAAGGCAGGCTGCCCTCGAGCGCGACAGCCTTTTCGGCATTGCGCATGGCGGCATCGAGCGTCGCGGCGGGTACGTCCCAGCCGTAATAGACCGCCAGATGCTGCGCATCGGACAGCTCGGCATAGGCGGCGGCGAAAGCGGGATCGAGAGCGATGGCCTGGTTCAGCAGATCGTGGGCGCGAACGCTGGCGGCTTCGGTTCGGCGCTCCTTCTCGACCCTGGCCCGCAGGAAAAGGTCGTAGGCCTCATGGTTCTCTGTGAGCTGCTTGAAGCCGCGCGTGGGCGTCAGCCCGCCGAGCTCCGCCTGCAGGGCGGCGATGATCTGGCGGGTGACGTCGTCCTGGACGGCGAAGACGTCAGTGAGCTCGCGGTCGTAGCGCTCGGCCCAAAGGTGGCCGCCGGTATCGGCGTCGATGAGCTGGGCGGTGATGCGCACGCGCTCGCCGGTACGCCGCACGCCGCCTTCGAGCACGTAGCGCACGCCGAGCGCCTTGGCGACTTCAGTCACGTCCACGGCCTGGCCCTTGAAGCGGAAAGACGAATTGCGGGCGATCACCAGCAGGCCCTCGAAGCGCGACAGCTCGGTGATGAGGTCTTCCGAGATGCCGTCGGCGAAATATTCCTGCTCCGCCTCGCCCGACATGTTGCTGAACGGCAGCACCGCGATCGAGCGCTCCGCGCGCGGCGGCGCCTCGGCGTCCGGTTCGCTGTGCAACCACCACCATGCGCCTGCGACGACAACGCCCAAGGCCGCAACGGCGGCGGCCAGGGCAAGAGGCAGCCGCCGCATCGGCGCGCCTCGGGGCTCGGCCGACAGCACGAGGCGGTAGGCCCGCACGGGCTCGGCAATGTTCTTCACCTCGTGCTCGCCGAGATCATCAAAGCGCTTGTCGATGCGGCCGCGGACAGCGCCATGCGCCATGTCGGAAACGCAAATACCGCCGGCATCGGCGATGGCCTCGAGGCGCGCGGCGATATTCACCCCGTCGCCGTAGATGCTGCCGTCGGGCTTGCTGAGCACTTCGCCGATATGGATGCCGATGCGAAAGCGCATGCGCCGGGCCTCGGGCTGCGGCGCGTTGCGCTCGGCCAGCGCTTCCTGGATCGCCAGCGCCGCCGCGACGGCAGCGGTGGCGAGCTCGAAGACGGCGAGCACCGAATCCCCCGCCGTGTCCACCACCCGGCCGCCATGGCCGCCGACCTGGTCGCGGAAGATGTCGCGCGAGGCGTCGAGAGCCGCGACCGTGGCGCGCTCGTCGTCGCCCATGAGGCGCGAATAGCCGGCGACATCCGCCGCCAACACTGCCGCCAGCCGCTGTTTGATCCCGTCGTCAGCCATGCCGCCCCGCTGAGCCGAGCTTAGCGGCACCGCCAGCCTAGCTCAAGTTGCTGCGCCACATCCCTCGAATTGGCAAGAATGAGGATGGGAGAAGGCATGGCTTGCGATCGCGTCAATTCAGCGCATCCGGCGCCACGAAGCCCGCCTTGCGCGCGCCTTCGAGATAATGCTCGATCTTCGCGTCGTCCGCATGATAGCGGCCCAGCCAGCCCTTCACGTCGGCAGCCATGGCCGGCCAGGTCTCGATAAACTCGGCGATGGACGGGCCGGCTTCCTCGCCTCGGCCGAGATGCCCGAGCAGGGAGGCACGCCAAAACAGAGCAGCCGGATTGTTGGCTTGCCCGGCGAGACATTTCTCGACGTAGTCCAGCGCCTGCTCATACTCCCTGCGCGACATATGATAGTCGGCGTAGCCGAGGTTTTGCCATGGCGGATAAT
>CAZVDW010000644.1:0-6424 GCA_964625645.1 uncultured Rhodospirillaceae bacterium | reverse complement strand
CAAAGGCAACAACACGCTCTCGCAACTCTATAGGATGTGGCTTTCCCATCGCTGACCCCCAATATCCGCTGCCATACGCAGGGAATCACAGATCAACACTCTTGGGAATCCTGAATCCGATTAGTCACGACACGCTCTAGGTGTTCGCTACGTCGTTGAGGGTAGCGTTCGTCGAGGCGGCGATCGGGTTCGAATATCAGCCCAACTTGTCGATGCGACCACTGGTAATCACATTTGGGCGCAGCGCTACGACCGTGAAGTCGCCGACATTTTCACCCTTCAGGATGAGATTACCGAGACCTTGGTCGCGGAGCTCCAAGCCGAAGTCGGCGAGTTTGAACGTGAACGCGCGCACCGCAAACCACCGGATAGTCTCGATGTGTGGGAGTCTTACCAACGCGGCCTGTGGCATCTATGGCGAATCAACGTCAAGGACGTGGCCGAAGCATGTCGATTCTTTCGACGCGCCGTCGACCTGGATCCTAATTTCGCGCAAGCCTTCGCGGCCTTTGGATATGCTCGGTACGTCCAAGTCGCCGTCGCCTACGTCGACTCCCCGCTTGAATACCTCGACCAGGCATTGCAGTTCGCGAAGCAAGCCGTGGCCCTCGACGACAAGGAAGCGCTGGCCCACCACACGCTTGGCAGGGTTCAAACCTTGCGCGGCGAATATGATGCAGCGATCGCGGAATTGCGCACCGCGATCGACCTCAATCCCAGCTTGGCCCTGGCACATCACGGACTCGCCATGACGCTCGTGCTGAACGGGCAATCGGAGCAGGCGATCTCCGAATCCGACGCCGCCATTCGGTCGAGCCCACACGACCCATCCGTGTGGGTGTTTTATTCGTTCCGCGCTTGGGCGCGTGTCTTGTTGGGAGATTATGAAGCGGCGGTGGAAGACGCGCAACACGCCATTCGGCGTCCGGCGGTCACGACTTTGCCTCACGCGATACTAGCTTCGGGGTTGGCTCTTCTTGATCGGCACAACGAAGCCAGGATGGCCCTTGACAGATTGCTGGAAATTGATCCCGAATTTAGCCCGCATGCCTTGCTGGCCGCTCTTTCCCCGCTCAACCCCGAAGCGCTCCGGCCACTGTTTAAGACGTGGATCGACGGGCTCCGCAAGATCGGCCTGGACATTTCCTAAGAGCCGCCAACGATGAATTGGCAATCCGGTCCGCTTGGTTCGTCGGCCTCGCCCAGAACGTCGGTTCATGGCTGAGATTACCATACCCCCGACCAGCCCAGACATGGCGGAAACCGGGGGTTCTCCCGACCAAGACGCCGTTTCGCCCGCTGCTGTCACAAGTCTGTTGCACCCGGCTCGCTCGGTCAGTAGGAAAATTCCTCGAACACCGGGTCCACCTTGCCGGCCCAGCGGCCGTGATAGGCTTCGAGCAGCCGCTCGGCCGGGGTGCCGCCCGCCAGCACGCCGTCGAGGAAGGTGAGGAAGCCGCGCTCGTCGTCGCCGCCGCGATCGAGGCGGCCGCGGGCGCGCAGGCCCCGGCGCGCGATGTCGAGCACATCCGATGCGATCTCGCGCAACGTGCGGCCGCCGATCTCGGCATCGAGAGCGTGGCGCGCGGCGTCGGCCCTGAGCGCGATGATCTCGTCATAGGACCAGTCGCGCACCAGCTGTTCCGCTTCGTCGAGGGCAACCGAATCGTAGAGCAGGCCGACCCACAGCGCCGGCAGGGCGCAGAGGCTGCGCCAGGGCCCGCCGTCGGCGCCGCGCATCTCGAGATAGCGCTTGAGGCGCACATCGGTGAAGACGGTGGTGAGATGGCTCTCCCAATCGCCGAGGGTCGGGCGCTCGCCGGGCAGGGCCGGCAGCTTACCGTCGAGGAAGTCGCGGAAGGACTGGCCCGAGGCGTCGATATAGCGGCCGTCGCGGTTGACGAAATACATCGGCACGCCGAGGGCATAGTCGGCATAGGCCTCGAAGCCCATGCCCGGCTCGAAGATGAAAGCCGGCGTGCCGCAGCGGTCCGGGTCGGTATCGCTCCAGATGTGGGTGCGGTAGCTGAGATAGCCGTTCGGCGCCCCGTCGACGAACGGTGAGTTGGCGAACAATGCGGTGGCCAGCGGCTGCAGCGCCAGCGAGGTGCGGAACTTGCGCACCATGTCGCCTTCGCTCTCGAAGTCGAGATTGGTCTGCACCGTGCAGGTGCGCAGCATCATGTCGAGGCCGAGCGCGCCCTTGGTCGGCATGTAGGCGCGCATGATGTCGTAGCGCGCCTTGGGCATCACCGGCATGTCGCCGCGCAGCCATTTGGGCTGGATGCCGATGCCGAGAAAGCCCAAGCCGAGCTCGTCGCCGACCTCGCGCACTTGCGCCAAGTGGCTGTTCACCTCCTCGCAGGTCTGGTGCACGGTGGCCAGCGGCGCGCCGGAAAGCTCGAGCTGGCCGCCGGGCTCCAGCGTGATCGACTGGTTGTCGCGCGCCAGGGCGATCGGCTTGCCGGCCTCCAGCACCGGCTGCCAGCCGAAGCGCCGCATGCCTTCGAGAAGGGCGCGAATGCCGCGCTCGCCGTCATAGGGCACGGGCGTGAGATCGTCGGTGCGATAGCCGATTTTCTCGTGTTCGGTGCCGATGCGCCAAGCCGCGCGCGGCTTGCAGCCTTCTTCGAGATAGGCCACCAGGTCGCGGGCGTGTGTTACGGGTGCGGCGAGGGTCTCTGTGACGGCCATGAAATCTCCGGCGGCGCGGGTCGGCGCCTTGTCTATAAAGGCAAATTCGCGTCCTGTCCCGCTCAATCGACGTCCCAGTCGCCGGCCGCCGCCTGCCACAGGGTAAGCATGCTGACCGCGGCGGTGTCGGCGCGCAGAATGCGCGGGCCGAGGGCGACGGCATGGGCCTTGGCATGGCCGGCGAGGCGGCTGCGCTCTTGCTCGGCGAAACCCCCTTCGGGGCCGATCAGCAAGGTCGCCGGGCCGAGCGCGGCGGCGTCGAAGACATCGAGCGCCGGTGGGCCGCCCTGTTCGTCGGCCCAGAAAATGCGCTCGTCCCGGTCGAGAAGGGCGTCGAAGGGAAGGGGCGCCACCACCTCGGGCAGGCTGAGGCGGCCGCATTGCTCCGCCGCCTCGATGGCATTGGCGCCCAAGCGCTCGAGGTTGACCCGCGCCGGTCCCGTATGCAGGGTCAGCACCGGCAACAGGCGCGCGGCACCGAGCTCGCAGGCTTTCTGCGCCAGATAGTCGAGGCGCAAGCGCTTGACCGGCGCGAAAGCAAGCGTCGGGCCGGCCTCGGGCGCCTGCGGCCGCAATTCCTCTTCGACCAGCAGCAAGCAGCCGCGGCGCCCGTCGCCGGCCACGCTCGCCCGCCATTCGCCGTCGCGGCCGTTGAACAACGCCACCGCGTCGCCATCGCCGAGACGCATCACCCGGCGCAGGTAATGGGCCTGCGGCGCACTGGCGACGATCTCGGCGCCGGCCAGCAACGGATCATCGATATACAGGCGGACCTTGACGCGAGCGGACATGGCTGGAGTCTATACAGCCAACACGGACGGAAGCGAACCCCCATGGCCGACACGCCGGCGGAAACACCCAGACTCGGCACCATCCAGACCTATGCGCGACTGGCGCGCTTACAGGCGCCGGTGGGCTTTCTCTTGCTGATGTGGCCGTGCTGGTGGGCAGTGGCCCTGGCCGGACCACCGGCCTGGCAGGCGGTGCGGCTGGTCGTGCTGTTCTTCATCGGCGCGCTGGTGATGCGCGCCGCGGGCTGTGTCTGGAACGATATCGTCGACCGCGACTTCGACGCCCGCGTCGCCCGCACCCGCAGCCGTCCCATCGCCTCGGGGCGCATTCCGGTGCGCCACGGGCTGATATTCATGGCGGCGCTGGCGCTGATCGGTCTCGCCGTGCTGCTTAGCATGGGCCGGACCGCGATCGTCGTCGGCCTCGCCTCGGTGGCGCTGATCCTGCCCTATCCCTTCATGAAACGCATCACCTGGTGGCCCCAGGCCTGGCTCGGCATTACCTTCAACTGGGGGGCGCTGGTAGGCTGGGCGGCGGCAACCGGCAGCCTGGCTGCGCCGGCCCTGGCGATGTATGCCGCCGGTATCGCCTGGACCCTCGGCTACGACACCATCTATGCCCACCAGGACAAGGCCGACGACGCCCTGATCGGCGTCAAGTCCTCTGCCCGCCGCCTTGGTGAGCGCACCAAGCCGGCGCTGTGGCTGTTCTATGCCCTGGCCGTAATGGGGCTGGCAGGCGCGGCAACCCTCGCCAACGCCGCCTGGCCGGCCTATGCCGGTATCGCGCTCGGCGCCGCCCAGCTCGCCTGGCAGATCGCCAGCCTCGACACCGACGATGCCGCCAACTGCTGGCTGCGCTTCCGCAGCAACAGCCTCTTCGCGGCCCTGGTATTCCTGGGCTTTTTGGCCGGCTAGACCCCTGGACATCGGCCGGGCGCGGCCTCATCTTGTCTGGTATGGCTTGGCTCCGTACCGTTACCCTGATTGGCTTTGCGCTGCTTTTGTCCGCGCCAGCGGACGCCCGCGCGCCGCTGGACGGCGCTACGGAGATCGCTTGCGCCGACTGCCTGTCCGACCATGAGGCGGCGGACAACGAGACCTCATGCCCCACCTGCATGTCACCTGCCGGGCTCATTACGCTGCCGCCCGCCCCGGCGGAGCCACGCACCGCATCAGCCGCGGCCAGATCTGTGCCGCCGCGGCGTGCCCACATACTCACGCCGGAGCCGGCACCACCGGAATCCGCCCGTATCGTCTGAGCACCAACGGTCGAGCGCGCTCGCGCGCCGACACCTGACCAGTCCGATTCGGCAAGGATTCCAGATCATGAGCGTATTCGACCTCTCTCGGCCATCACGCCGCGAGGTATTGCTGGGCGGCGCCGCCGGCCTGGCAGCCAGCACCGCACCCTGGCCGATCGCGGCCGCGCAAGGCGTCCGCGATATCAGCCTCAGCGTCGACAAGACCAGCGTGCCGCTGGTCGGCGACGCCGGCGCGGCAACGCCCGTCTGGGCCTATGGCGGCAGCGTGCCCGGGCCCGAGATTCGTGCCCGCCAGGGCGAACGTCTGCGCATAGGTGTCGAGAACCGTCTCGACGAGCCGACCACGGTCCATTGGCACGGTCTGCGCGTGCCCCATGCCATGGATGGCGTGCCCGGCCTGACGCAGCCGGCGATCCCGCCCGGCGGCAGTTTCGTATACGAGTTCGACCTGCCCGACGCCGGCACCTATTGGTACCACCCGCACACCAACACCGCCGAACAGCTCGGCCGCGGCTTGTCGGGCGCCCTGATCGTCGACGAGCCCGCGCCGCCGGCCGTCGACCGCGACGTGACCTGGGTGCTCGACGACTGGCGCCTGGCCGAGGACGCGACCATTGCCGGCGGCTTCGATGATGTGCACGACATGACCCATGGCGGGCGCCTGGGCAACGTGGCGACGGTCAACGGGCAAGCCGTCGAGGACTTTCCCGTGCGCAGCGGCGAGCGCATCCGCCTGCGCCTCATCAACGTCGCCAATGCGCGCATCATGGCGCTTGAATTCGCCGGCCATGCGCCGACCGTTATCGCCCTCGACGGCCAGCCGGTCGCTCCCCACGCGCCGGCCAAGGATGTGGTGCTGCTCGGCCCGGCCATGCGCGCCGATATCATCCTCGATGCCAGCGGCGCGCCGGGCGAGCGCTTCGCCGTCAACGACCGCGCCTACAAGGGCCACGAGTATCGCGTGCTCGACCTGGTCTATGACGAAACGCCCTTGCGCGAGCGCCCGCCGCAGACAGCCATCGCGCTGGCCGCCAACACCATGCCGGAGCCGGACCTCGCGGCGGCGGTGCATCACAGCGTGACCTTCACGGGCGGCGCCATGGGCGGGCTCGCCTCGGCCGTGCTCGACGGCCAGGAGATGGATGCCCGCACCCTCGTTCGCCATGGCAAGGCCTGGGCGGCGAACGGCATCGTCGCGGGCAGCGCGCCGAGCGATCCCCTTGTCAGCGTGGCGCGAGGCCAAAGCGTGGTCTTGACGCTGGTCAACGAAAACGCCTGGCCGCATCCGTTTCACTTGCATGGCTACAGTTTTCGCGTGCTCAGCCGCGACGGCGAGCCGACCGAGCACCGCGAGTGGCTGGACACGGTGCTGCTGCGTTCCGAAGAGCAGGCCGAGGTCGCTTTCGTCGCCGACAATCCCGGCGACTGGCTGTTCCATTGCCATGTTCTGGAGCACATGGAGGCCGGCATGAACGCCATACTTCGGGTCGCGTGAAGGGGTGGCTCCATCAGTGCCGAATTCATAGGATGGCGTGGTCGTCGGCGTAGGCCATCGCGGCGGAAAACGCGCACGGAAGCGGGCTTGGGTCATGGAACTCGATCGCGCACGAATATTCCCCGAGCCCGAGCTGCCCGACGTAGAGGCGCTGCTTGCGGAGGGGCGCCGCCTGGCCA
>CAZVDW010000643.1:0-4618 GCA_964625645.1 uncultured Rhodospirillaceae bacterium | reverse complement strand
AGATGGCCAGACGGTAGCCGAGCCCGGCCAGGCGCTCGGCGGGAAGCATGGGCGTGCGCCCGCCTTCGACCATATTGGCGAGACAGGGCGCATCGAAGCTGGCGCAGATGCGCGCCATCTCATCTTCGCTTTCGGGCGACTCGACGAACAGCACGTCGGCGCCCGCGGCCTGGAAGGCCTCGGCCCGGCGCAGGGCCTCGTCGAGACCGTGGGCGGTGCGGGCATCGGTGCGCGCGACGATGAGCAGGTTGTCGTCCTCGCGGCTGTCCACCGCGACCTTGATCTTGGTCACCATGTCGTCGAGCGGGATCACGCGGCGCCCCATGGTATGGCCGCATTTCTTGGGAAACTCCTGGTCCTCGAGCTGGATGCCGGCGGCCCCCGCCGCCTCGTAGTGGCGCACGGTGTGGCGCACGTTGAGCGCGCCGCCATAGCCCGTATCCGCATCGGCGATCAGCGGTGTCCTGGTGACATCGACCAGATGGCGCACCCGGTCGACCATCTCGGTGAGCGTAGCAAAGCCGGCATCGGCCATGCCGAGATAGGAGGCCGAGACGCCATAACCGGTCATGTAGAGGGCATCGAACCCCTCGCCATCGGCAACCCGCGCCGAGATACCGTCGAACACCCCCGGCGCGATGATCAAGCCGCCGCCGTCGAAGCGTGCGCGCAAGGCCTTGCGCTTGTCTCTCGCCGTCATCTCCGGCCCCTCCCGAGGTGTTCCGTGTGTCGAAGGCATGGTGCCGAGGCGAGGTCGGAGAGTCACGCACCATTCGATCGCAAAGCGGCTTCGGCGCCGCCGTCGCGGCCAAAATCTCGGCTTATACCGACGTGTGCTGATATGACCCTATCCGAGGGAATCGACCGCTCTTGCCCCGCTTCCCGACCTCAAATCGGCCAGCCTAAAAGGGGAAGTCCTGACCCACTTTCCCCGTCGGCACACATTCGTCCCGAGCGCGTGGAAAATATCGTACTCGGCGAATGGCCGCGGTACTCACATTGAAGTTGCCTACGATTTTGCTGTAAGCGGCGGAGCAATACCGGGCCGTCGAGGCGGCCGAAATTTCGTGGATTGGCCATACTTTTTGATCCGGCGTTGTGTTCACTGAGAACATTTGCCCCAAGAAATAGTGTCAGCGGTCGAGTGGAAGCTGCACGAAACGGTGGGTCTATTTCCTCATGATCTGGAAGGGCCCAGGGAATTCAGTGCCGATGTCTTCAAGAAGAACATTTATCTCGTAGGTTTCCCGAAGCTCAGAAAAATACAATTCTTGGCATCCGTTCCCATCGAAATCAACAGCCACGGCGAGGGCTGTAATGGTGATCGGTGTCATCCGGGCCACCGCAGGCTGACCCGTGGTCCCCAGCAGGATGGAGATAGCGATATCATCTGGAATTGGCAGCGGAAGAACAGGTTTGCTCCACATCAAATGGCCTTGGCCCGAACAAGTCGAGTCTTCGAAGAACACTCCATTTTCCCTAATATCGACCTTCTGCCCACCTTCAAATAAAAATGCGATGACACCATTCGATGCGATTCTCAGAACTGTTTCACTCTCCGGCATGCCAATGAAATCCAACGGCACCATGACATGAGCGTGCCTATCGTCGAAGGAAAATGGCTCCCCCAGCTCGTAGAGTGGACAGTTACCATCCGTACAGCCCATCACGAGAAAACCCAGACCGCTATCGTCAGCGGCGCAAATCCAGTTGGTGCCATCGAACTTCGCTACTTGACTTTCGGAACACGAAAGATCGCCCAAGGTGGCACCGCCCGGGGGATTCCCCCCGCCGCCACCGTGAGGTTCCCCGTCCTTATGATTTGCAAGGGCTGATCCAGACAGCACCAAACTCACGGCTAAGGTCAGCGTCGAAAAAGCACTTATCCATGCCTTCGAATTCATCGATCCCCCCAGTTCCATGCCGGTGCATCCCTAATAGTAAGGCAGAGTAGCGACCATCCAGTCAAAGAAAAACACTAGACTAGAACTAGCACGAATCAGAAAGTTGCGCTATGCCCATTTGGGGGTAACCACGGCAACTTACTCGCATTGTTCTTGTGTACATCGACATACCGGCCACACGTCGGAACACTCAGGGGCAATTGTGGCTAGGAACGCCATATCCCGGTAATCGACGTTTGCGACCGGTATTGGTCCGATATCGGGTGTGCGGCACGAGTCTGATGCCGGCTGGTATGCCGAGATCTCGGCAGCATCACTCGGTGGGACTGCCGGGGCCCTGTGGGCGGCGCCTGGCCTATGGCCGCGGCCGAGCGAGGGAACGGGCTTGAATCGAAACCGGCCGGCCGAGGCGCCGCGAATATTGGCACGCGCGCAGCGCCTTCCGCTTGTCTCTTGCCGATATTTCTGCCCTCTCCCTCTCCTTCTCCTATGCTGCTAGCATGGTGCCGCTGAGCGAGGGGAGTTACACGCGTGATCCGATTGGGTGTCGATGTCGGGGGGACCTTCACGGACCTGGTGCTGGTCGACGATGCCAGCGGTGCGGCAACGCTGAACAAGCTGCCGACCACGCCCGACGACCCGTCTCAAGGGGTCATCGAGGGCGCGCTCGAGGTTTGCGACAAGGCCGGCGTGGCGCCGCGCGATGTCGGCCAGTTCTTCCACGGCACCACCATCGCCACCAATATCGCGCTCGAGCATGACGGCGCGCGCACCGGCCTGATCACCACCGAGGGCTATCGCGACATCCTGCATATCGCGCGCCACAAGCGGCCCTACAATTTCAGCATCCAGCAGGACCTGCCCTGGCAGAGCCACCCGCTGGTGCGCCGCCGCCACCGCCTGCCGGTCAAGGAGCGGGTGATCGCGCCCGATGGCAAGATCCAGACACCGCTTGATGAGGACGCGGTGCGTGCCGCGGTGGCCAAGCTCAAGGCGGCGAATGTCGAGGCGGTGGCGATCTGTTTTCTGTTCTCGTTCCTCAACCCGGCGCACGAGAAGCGCGCGGCGGCGATCGTGCGCGAGGAATGGCCGCAGGTCTTTCTCTCCGTCAGCCACGAAGTGATCCCGCAATATCGCGAATACGAGCGTTTCAGCACCACCTGCCTGAACGCCTATATCGGCCCGCGCACGTCCTCCTACGTGCGCAATCTCGACGCGGCGATGGCGGATAAGGATTTCGGCGCCGAGCTGCATCTGATGCAGGCCAATGGCGGCGCGGCGACCACCGAGGGCGCCAGCGAGCGCCCGGTGACGCTGCTCATGTCAGGCCCCGTCGCCGGGCTGATAGGCGGCATTCGGGCGGCCAGGCTCGCCGGCTTCGACAACGCCATCACCCTCGATGTCGGCGGCACTTCGGCCGATATCGGCGTCGCGCCCGGCGGCTCCATGACCATGAAGCATCTGCTCGATACGCGCATCGGCGCCTATCAGGCCATGGTGCCGATGGCCGATATCGACACCATCGGGGCGGGTGGCGGCTCGCTGGCTTATGTCGACCGCGGCGGGGTGTTCCGCGTCGGCCCGCGCAGTGCCGGCGCCATCCCCGGCCCGTGCTGCTACGACCGTGGCGGCGAGCAGCCGACGGCGACCGATTGCCAGGCCGTGCTGGGACGGCTCAATCCGGACAATTTCCTCGGCGGGCGCATGGCCTTGCGCGTCGATCTGGCGCGCCGCGCCATCGAGACGCACCTCTGCCCCGCCCTCGACATGAGCGTCGAGGAGGCGGCGCTCGGCGCGCTGAAGATACTCGACCACGGCATGATCCAGTCGATCGAGCTCAACAGCGTGCGCAAGGGCTACGATCCGCGCGAGTTCGCGCTCGTCGCCTTTGGCGGCGCCGGCCCGCTGCACGCCTGCACGGTGGCGGCCGAGCTTGCCATCCCTTCCGTTGTGATTCCGCCCAGCCCCGGCCTGACCTCGGCCGAAGGCCTGCTGGCCACCGATGTCTCCTACGACTTCAGCCGCACCACCCTGCAGCTGCTCGGCCAGGCCGACGTCGGCCAGATCGGCGCAGCCTTCGCTGAGCTCGAGACGCTGGCGACGGAACGCCTCGACAAGGACGCCATCGCACCCGAGCAGCGCCGCTTCGAGCGTATCGCCGAGTGCCGCTACCAGGGCCAGGGCTACGAGCTGCGCGTCGATCTGGAGGACGGCAGCACCGACAGTGGCTTCGTCGGCCGCCTGACCGCCGCATTCCATGCCGCGCACGAGCGCGAGTATGGCCGCCGTTTCGATGACAAGCCGGTGGAACTGGTGAATATCCGCGTGGTCGGCACCGGTGTCATGCCGGAGCTTGCAGCCGCCGATATGCCTGCGGGCAGCGGCCGGCCGAGTGCCGAGGCCAGCCGCCAGGTGATCTTCGACGATGGCGGCAAGGCGCGCAGCATCGATACGCCGATCTACGACCGCGCCCGGCTTGGCGCCGGCGACAAAGTGGCGGGACCGGCGATCATCGAGCAGGCCGATACCAATACCGTGGTACCGCCCGGACTCGCCGCCGAGACCGACGCCCATGGCAACCTCGTCATCAGGATGCAGCCGCAATGACGCAGAGGGACGACATACTGGCAAGACTGAGGGCCGCCTATGGCGACGGCTGGAGCTTCGACATCGCCGAGCATGAGGCCGTTGGCGAAAACGTGACCGTGGTCGGC
>CAZVDW010000642.1:0-6964 GCA_964625645.1 uncultured Rhodospirillaceae bacterium | reverse complement strand
GCCGTGCTCGACGGCGATATCGACATGTTTATCGGCGCCGCGCTGGCCGCCCAGGTCGGCAACCGCCGCGACGAAGCCGGGGCCTGACCGCTCAGTCAGCGGCGCGGACAGTAATTCGCATGACCGTGCTGGCCAGCGGATAGGCGAAGCCGTCGTCGGGATCGCGCACCGCTTCGTCCTCGGCCGCGCCCGAATCGAGCCATTGCTGATTGAGCCCGACATTGGGTCCGGTCCGCGGATCTTCGTTGGCCTCGGTGCCGGCGTCGAAGATGCCGATCTGGCCGCTGATGTCCCCGGTGCGTAGGATGCCGTTGCTGGTGAACAGCGCGATGCGGCCGTCGGCGGGCCCGTAGATGATGTCGTTCGACTGCATCAGCATGGTGGCGAAGGACAGCATGTCGCCGGGATTGGCGGTGATGTGGAACTCGTAGACGTCGCCCGGCCAAAGCTCGCCATCGCTGTCCGAGCCGACGGGCTTGTAGAAGATACCCGATTCGACAACATCCGGATGCTTCTCCAGATAGGACTGCATGGGCCTGACATTGCCGTCCTCGGCAAGCCTTTCGAGGCCCGTCGCAGGCAGGGTCCACTCGCCCGGCTCGTAGACCGGCCAGCCGTCCTGGTGGATGGCATAGACGCCATGCGACATGCCGGCGGCCTGGCTGCTGCCGTCCGAGAAGATCAGGGCGTCATGGGGCGAGATGTTCTCGATGCGCACGATGATCTCGGTGCGGCCCTGCCGCGTGCTCATCACTTCCTGGTCCTGCATCCAGGCCTGTCTGGAGGCCGCTGCCTCTTCGCTGCCGCCGCCGACGGTCGAGCCGCCGCGGCCGCGGGCGCCGGAGCCCGGACCGTGATAGGTGTTCGACTGGCGTGAGCCGACGGCCGGTGCCTGGTCGCGCATCTGCAAGGGCATCGCCTGCAACGCCTCGGCTGCGAGCGCGATGCCGAGTGCCGCGACAGCGCTTGTGGTCAACAGGGATTTCATGGTCATGCCTCCACTTTCAAATTGGTCAGTGACCGCTTGTCGCGGTTCTGGGTATACCTACGGTCTCGCTGGTCCTAGCATCCGCCGACAGGCCGGCAGGTGCAACAGGCGTTTGCTGACAACCGCGTGAGGCCAGGGACGAGGTGTGAGGTGAGCGCGGATATTCCTGATTTCGACGATGCCGCGCTGGCCCGCTTCGGCGGCGACGGATTTGTCGCCGTGCCGGGCCTGTTCAGCAGCGCCCGGCTGGCCGAGCTGACCGCCTGGGTCGACGAGCTGGAGGCGGCGGGCGAGAAGCTTGGCGGCGCCTGGTTCTATCACGAGGAGTCGCGGCGCGATGCGGCGCGGAAAGTGTTGGCGCGCATCGAGTATTTCGATGGCTATCACGCTGGCCTGCAGGCGCTCATGCACGGCCCCGACCTGCTTGGGCGCGCGGCGGCGCTGTTCGGCGAGCCGGCCGTGTTGTTCAAGGAGAAGATCAATTTCAAGATGCCGGGCGGACACGGCTTCGAGCCCCATCAGGATGCCCAGGCGGGCTGGGAGCAGCATGGCGGGCTGCATCTGACGGCCATGGTCTCGATCGACCCGGCGACGGTCGAGAACGGCTGCCTCGAGCTTGCCGCCGGGCAGAAGCGGCGTGGCCTGATCGGTGAATTATGGCAGCCCCTGCAAGGCAGCCAGCTCGACGGGGTCGAGTTCGAGCGCTTTCCGACGCGGCCGGGGGACGCCCTGTTCTTCGATTCCTATGCGCCGCACCGCTCCGCCCCCAACGACACGGACGCGCGCCGCCGCGTGCTTTTGGTCACCTATGGCCGGGCCCGCGAGGGCGACCACCGGGAGAGCTATTTCGCGGCAAAGCGCAAGAGCTTCCCGCCCGATATCGAGCGCGAGGCCGGCAAGGAATACGCCTACAAGGTATGAGGGGGCTGGCACTCAGTCTGGTCTTGGCCGCCGTCGCGGCGCCGGCGCTCGCTGACGGTGAGCGTATCTTCACGCAGCGCTGCAAGATCTGCCATGCCGCGCAAGCCGGGGCAGGCAACAAGACCGGGCCGAATCTCCTTGGCGTGTTCGGGCGCGCGGCCGGCGCCGTCGAGGGCTTTCGCTATTCGCCCGCCCATCGCGACTCGGGCCTGGTCTGGGATGCCAAGACGCTCGATGCGTATCTGGAAGACCCGCAAGGCGTGGTGCCAGGCAGTAACAAGCGGCTAAAGGGGATGGCCGACGAGAGCGACCGGGCGGCCCTGATCGGCTTTATCGAGAGCTTGAATCAGCCTGAATAGAGTGCCGGCTCCATGCCCGCGCGCGACCGCGCTTCGGTATTGAACGGCGGTTTCAGCTCGCCCTTGAAACGCTGCTCCACCAGGGCGCGCCAATGGCTGTCGGCAGCGAGGCCGCGCGCGGCGCAGAAATGCCGGAACCAGCGATTGCCGGCCGCGACGTGGCCGATCTCCTCCTCGTAGATCACACGTAGCGCTGCCGCGCTTTCCTCATCGCCGCTGCGCTCGAGATCGGCGATCATGCCCGGCGTGACATCGAGGCCGCGGGCTTCGAGAACCATGGGCACCACGGCAAGGCGCGCCAGCACGTCATCGGCGGTGGCGTCGGCTGCCTGCCAGAGGCCGTCATGGGCAGGCAAATCGCCATAGGCACCGCCAAGGGCGACCAGACGCTCCACAACCAGACCGAAGTGCTTCGCCTCTTCCGCCGCCACCCGCACCCAGTCGTCGCCAAAGCCGCGCGGGCCGAGCGGCGCGAAGCGGGCCAGCATATCTGCCGCCAGATCGATGGCGTTGAGCTCGATATGGGCGATGGCGTGCAGCAGCGCGAAACGGCCGCGGCCGTGGCGGCGGCGTTTTTGTACCTCGCGCGGCGCGACCAATTGCGGCTGCGAGGGGCGCGCCGGACGTTTCGGCGGCCTGGCGCTGCCGATTCGCGCAAGCGTGCCATCCGCCCAGGCCGCCGCCATGGTCGTCGCCAGGGCGCATTTTTCGGCCGGCTCCGGAGCGCGCAGGATGGCGCAGGCGGCGGCGGTGAGGCTCACAAGTCCTGGACCGCCGCCAGAACCTCCTCGACATGCCCCGGCACCTTGACCTTGCGCCAGGCCGCGCGCACCATGCCCTTGCCGTCGATGACGAAGGTGGAGCGCTCGATGCCCATATATTTGCGCCCATACATGCTTTTCTGCACCCAGACGCCGTAGTCCTCGCACAGCGTGCCTTCCTCGTCGGAGACGAGCTGCACGCCAAGATCGTGCTTGGCGATGAACTTGTCGTGGTTGCGCACCGGGTCCTTGGAGGCGCCGATAACCGTGGCGCCAGCCGCCTGGAAGGCGCCGATATGGCCGCTGAAGGCGATCGCCTCCTTGGTGCAGCCGGCGGTGTCGTCCTTGGGATAGAAATAGAGCACCACCGTCTTGCCCTTGAAATCGGTTAGCGAGATATCCTCGCCGCCCGCGGCGGGCAGGGCGAATTTCGGCGCCTTGCCGCCGACCGAAACCTTGTCACTCATCGCATCTCCTCCCGGTTCTTGTTTTCTTTTGTTGTCGCCGCCTCGATGATCTCGGCGAAATGGCGGCGCACAGTCGCTTGCGCCTGGCCGAGTTTCGCTTCGAGCTCGGCGAAGTCAACCGCCCCCGCGGCGCGGCAGAGCGCCCGGCGCATGCCTTCGGGCGCGCTATTGCGGTCGAAGCGGCCGCTCAAGGCCAGCCTCGTCATCGCCTGCACATCGTAGAACAGGCGCGCCGCCGCCGCGAGAGCGTGGGCCGCCTCGCTGTCCAGGCTACCGGCTGCGGCCAAGGCCGCGAGGGCATCGAGGGTGTTTGTTCGCATCACCTCGGGGTGGCGGCAGGCGTCCCGCAATATCAGGTATTGGACGACGAATTCCACATCCATGAGCCCGCCGCGGACATGCTTGACGGCGAAGATATCGTCGCCGCCATGCTCGCCGGCTATGCGCTCGCGCATGTCGCGCACCTCGCCCGCCAGGGCCCCGGGATCGCGCTCGCGGCCGAGCACCATGGCGATTACGGCCTCTATGTCGCTGCGAAGATCGTCGGGCGCGAGCACGACACGGGCGCGGGTCAGCGCCATTTGCTCCCAGGTCCAGGCGTCTTCGCGATAATAGCGCACGAAGCCTTCCACTTCGGAGGCCAGCGGCCCGTCCTCGCCCATCGGACGCAGGCGCGTATCAACCTCGTAAAGCAGGCCGCCGCCGGTCTGCACGCTGAGCGCGGTGATCAGCCGCTGGCAGAGGCGGGCATAATAGACCGGCGCCGGCAGCGGCCGTTCGCCGTCGGATTCCGCACCCGCCCCCGGTGAGCGGTAAACGAAGACCATGTCCAGGTCGGAGCCGCGCGCCAGCATGCCGCTGCCGAGCTTGCCGTAGCCCACCACCGCCAAGGCGCCGCCCGGCATGCGGCCGTGACGGAGGACGAATTCCTCCTCCACCGCCGCCAACATGGCCTCGATCAGCACGTCGGCGACGGCGGTCAGCGATGGCGCCGAGGCCGTGGTGTCGCGCAGCGCCAGCAATTGCTGCACACTGACCTGAAACTTGGTATCGCCGGCCCATTTGCGCGCGATGTCGAGGCGATCCTGGAAGTCGTTGGCGATCGACAGCTCATGATCCAGGGTATTGCGCAACGCCGTCTTGTCGGGCAGGTCGTCGTAGAAACCCTGGGCGAGGACCGCGTCGAAGACGTCCGCATGCCGCGCCAGATAGTCGGCGATGCGTGGCGCCGCGCCGGTGATCTCGGCGACCAGGTCGAGCAGCTTGGGCGCCGCTTGGAAGAGCGAAAAAAGCTGCACGCCCGAGGGCAGATTGGCGAGGAAGCCGTCGAAGCGGGCGAAAGCCTGGTCGGGATCGGGCGTGCGTGCGAAGGCGCCAAGCATGCTCGGCACGAGCTCTGTCAAGAGCTCGCGCGAGCGCGTGCTGCGGGTGGCGGGAATGCGCCCGTGATGCCAGGCGCGGATCGCATTCGAGACCGCGCCGGGATTGCGAAATCCCATGCGCCTCAGGGTTTCCATGGTTCCCGGATCGTGGTCGCCGCTGGTGAAAACAAGATTGCCGCCGACGGCATCCGGCGCGGCCAGGGCCGGCGCATCCTCGAATAGCCGCCCGCAATGGCCGCTGACCCTTTCCAGATGGCCGCGCAAATGCGCCGCGAAGGCGCCGCGGTCCTCATAGCCGAGGAAGGTCGCGATTCTCGCCATGCCTTCGTCGTCCTCGGGCAGCACATGGGTCTGCTGATCGTTCACCATTTGCAGCCGGTGCTCGACACGGCGCAAGTACCAATAGGACTCGATGAGCTCGCGCATTTCCGCATTCGTGACGCGCTCGAGTGCGTGCAGGGCATGCAGGGCGGCCTCGGTTCGGCGCACCCGCAAGGACTGATAGCGCCCGCCCCATATGAGCTGCTGGGTTTGGGCGAAAAATTCGATCTCGCGAATGCCGCCGGCGCCGAGCTTGACGTTGTGACCATTGACGGCGACCTCGGCGCCGCCCTTGTGGGCATGGATCTGGCGCTTGATGGAATGGATATCCTGGATCGCGGCAAAGTCGAGATGCTTGCGCCACATGAAAGGCCGCAGCGCGCGCAGGAAGGCGCCGCCGGCGGCCCCGTCGCCCGCCACGGGCCGTGCCTTGATCATCGCCGCCCGCTCCCAGTTCTGGCCGAGGCTGGCGTAATAGCCTTCCGCCGCCGGCAGCGAGATGGCCGGCGGCGTTGCCGAGGGATCGGGCCGCAGCCTGAGATCGACGCGGCAGACATAGCCGTCCCCGGTCGGCGCTTCCAGCAGCCCGGCGAGCTTGCGGGTCAGGCGCACGAAGAAATCGGGCAGCTCGCGGCGGCCGCGATAGGGCGTGATATCCGGGTCGTAGAGCGCGATCAGGTCGACATCGCTGGAATAGTTGAGCTCGCCGCCGCCAAGCTTGCCCATGCCGAGCACCACGAAACCCGAGCCGCGGCTTGGTTGGGCCGGGTCGGCAGGCTCAAGATCGCCCGTTGCGGCCGCTGTCGCCAACAAATGGTCGACGCCGTGGCGCAGTGCACTTGCGGCGAAGCGGCTGAGCGCCGCCGTCACCCGCGCGCCCGACCACCCCAAGGCCACGTCGGCGGCGCCGATGATCAGTGCCGCCTGGCGCCTGGCCCGGCGCAGCAGCGCCATGGTTTGCGCTTCGTCGATGCGGGCGGCCGTGGCCTGCTCGTCGACGCTGCGAACCAGCGCCGCGAGCGCGCGCGCCGGTCCCTTCCGCAAGGTCTCGATCAAAGTGTCGGGGTGGTGCAGGGCGCATTGGCCGAGAAATGGCGCGTTGCCGAACAGGGCCGTCAGCACCGCAGCGCCCACCTCGTCGTCGAGCAAGGCGCCGTCCGCCACGCCACGCCAATCCTCGAGACCGCGCTCTGCCGCGTCCGCATCGCTGGCGGCCGGTATGGCTCTAATGTTAGGAGGTTCCAGCATTGGCCCTCTTTGCCGCAACAGATACACTTTGGGAACACGGAAACCGTGATCGGTCCCACCACAAGATTGGTCTACCACGTTTGCGCCATCGCCATCGGCCTGGCGGCCGTCGCCTTTGGCCTTGGCGTATGGCGCCTGTCGACCGGCCCGGTATCCCTCGCCATGCTGGCGCCTTACGTCGAGGAATCCTTAAGCGCCGATAATCCCGATTTCCGTTTCTATTTCGACGACCTGGTGCTTTCGTGGCAAGGCTGGGAGCGCACATTCGACGTTCGCGCCATTGGCGTCAGCGCTTATCGGACCGACGCATCGGCCATGGCCGGTGTGCCGGAGATGGGCATCAAGATCAGCATTCCTGCCCTTTTGAAAGGATTGGTTGCGCCAACGGAGTTGGAGCTATTCGGACCCAGCGTGCGTATTACCCGCGGCGTCGACGGCAAGATCGACCTTGGCTTTGCCAACCGTGTCGGCGAATCGGACGAGGCTGTGGGCAATGCCCTGTTCGATGAGCTGCTGT
>CAZVDW010000641.1:0-9031 GCA_964625645.1 uncultured Rhodospirillaceae bacterium | reverse complement strand
GATCGCCGAATTGCCGCGACCGAGCGAATTGATGCGCGCCAGCATGGCGGCACGCACATAGACGTCGTCGAGATCGGCGCCGACATTGGACTGCACGTTGCGCAGGATGTTGTTTTGCACCTGTTCGGCCAGCTGCGGCGGTACCAGCCAGTTGACGAAGCCGCCGACGCTGGTGGTCACGCCGTAGATGATGCGGCCGTCCTCGACGAAGGCGTCGAGCAGCGCCCGCGAGGCGCTGACGCGGTCGCGGATCTCGTCGCTGAGCATCACCTGGTTGTTGCCATCGCGCGCCGCCGCGACGATCGTCTCGAGGCTCATGTCGCGACCGTCGGGAACGGTCGGCGTTTTCTGCAACATCGGCAAATCCTTCGCGCACTGCATGTGGAGGCATGACAAGTCATGATTATGCAGCGCGGGCGCCGCCCTTTGTGCGCGAGCTCACTAAGCCATGTGCGATAATGTCGACAATTCGCGCATAAATCGTTTAACCATGCCACGATCTGGCATAGTCAAGTGACTGCGGAGACAGGCCCATGGACTCCCTCGACGACTTCGACCGCAAGATCCTGCAGGCCCTGCAACGCGACGGCCGCATGACCAGCCACGACCTGGCCGAGGCGACGGCGCTATCGGCCTCGCAATGCGCCCGCCGGCGCCGCCGCCTCGAAGAGCTCGGCATCATCAAGTCCTACCGCGCCTGCCTTTCCAGGCGCAAAGTCGGGCTCGGCGTCTCCGCCTTCATCCAGGTCGCCCTCACCAACCATCAGCACGACGACATCGATGCCTTCCTGCGTCTGCTGGAGCTCAATCCGTTGATTCTGGAGGCCTGCAAGCTGACCGGCCCGACCGATTTCCTGCTGCGCGTGGCGACCGCCGATCTCGACGAGATGAACCACCTCATCAGCCGGGTCCTGCTGCCCCATCCCTCGGTCTCGCACGTGCAGTCCCACGTGGTCCTCGAATGGCTCAAGGAAGACGGCATGCTGCCGGTGGTGAGCAGTACCGAGGCGCGATAGGCGAAATTCGGGTCAGGCCTTTCGTTTTGACGTGGGCAGGCGGCGGGTTCGCCTTACTTTCATTGCCGGAAGGACAGACAGGTGAGGACGGTGACGAGCAATCAGCGCGAGGTTGTGCCTGCCGGTGACGATGCGCAATTCCTGGAGTTTCTGAAGACCTGGAATCAGGGAATCGCGATCCGGCAGGGCGAGGGATTCGTCTTCGTCAATCAGGCATTTGCCGACATCTGCGGCTATGACACCCCGCAGGCCCTGCTGTCTCCTGGATCGGCGCTCTCGCTCGTTGCCGAAGGCGATCGCGACCGCGTAACCCGGTACTACAAGGGACGCATCGGGGGGGGAAGACGCTCCGGATTGCTACGAGATGCAGTTCCTGCGCAAGGGCGGCTCTCCCTGGTGGGCTGAAATTCGGGCTCAGGTGGTCCGCTGGAATGACATGCCTGCCGTCATGATGGGCATAAACGACATCAGCGAGCGCAAACGCGCGCAAGCGGCGCTGCGCGACAGCGAGATGCGATTCCGGGACTTCGCCGAAGTCGCTTCCGACTGGTACTGGGAAACCGATACCGAGCATCGTTTCAATGACTTCGCCACCTACGATTCGGATTCCGCCTCCAACCCGGATTTCAGCCACACGCTGGGCAAGACCCGCATGGCGCTGAGACCTGACGAAGACACCGACGACGAAAAATGGCAACGTCATCGCGCCGACCTGGAAGCGCGCAGGCCGTTCCGCAACTTCATGTACAAATTGCGGGACGGCGACCGCGACTACCGGCATGTCAGGATCAGCGGCCGGCCGGCTTACGATGCTGACGGAAGTTTTGTCGGCTATCGCGGCACAGGTACCGACATCACCGAGCTTCGCCGGCGCGACGAAGAGCTGCAGCGGAGCGAACAGCGCTTCCGCAATCTCGTCGAGGGCTCCATCCAGGGCGTCGTCGTGCACCGCGATGGCAAGGCGGTGTTTGCCAACCAGGCACTTGCCGACATGTTGGGCTACGACCATCCCGACGCAATCTTGGACCTCGAGACCCTGGATTTGATAATCTCGGAGAGCGACGTCGCGAGAATGCGAAGCTATGGCCAGAATCGGTTGCATGGCAGGCCGGCGCCGAGCCAGTACGAGTTCAGGGCAAAGCGCAGGGATGGCAGCCTCATATGGCTCGAAACCCGACCCGCGTTAGTCGATTGGGAAGGCGCGCCGGCCACCCAATTCGTGCTCTTCGATGTCACGGACCGAAAGGTTGCCGAGGCGGAGGCGCGTGAAAGCGATCAGCGCTTCCGCGATCTGCTCGAGCAGTCCATTCAGGGCATCGGCATCAGGCAGGACGACAAGGTCGTCTTCGCCAACCAGGCGCTTGCCGATCTCTTCGGCTATGACAAGCCCGAGGAAATGCTCGCTTTGGAGTCGGTAGAAGGGCTTCAGGCGCCGCACGAGGCTGAGCGCATCCGCGCCTACAAGGACTCGCGCGAAAAGGGGCTGGAAGCGCCACCGCTGTACGAATATCGCGGCCGGCACAAGGACGGCTCGATTATGTGGCTGGAGAACCGCGTCCAGAAAGTGACATGGAACGGTCGCTCCGCCATCCTCGGCATAACCACCGATATCGGCGCCCGCAAGCGCGCCGAGGACGCTTTGAGCCGGGCCTATGACCAACTTGAGGCCAAGGTCGAGGAACGGACCGAGGAACTCAGGCAAGAGATCGACGAGCGCAAGCTGGCCGAGGAAGAAGCCGCCCAGGCCAACCAGGCAAAGAGTGAATTTCTTTCCTCCATGAGCCATGAGCTGCGCACCCCGCTCAACGCCATTCTCGGCTTTACCCAGTTGCTCAGGGACTACCCCGACCAACCGCTCAGCGACGAGCAGCAAGGTCACATCAAACAGATACTCGACGGCGGCAAGCACCTTTTGGGATTGGTCAACGATGTTCTTGACCTGGCAAGGGTCGAGTCGGGCCGGCTCGCCGTATCTCTTGAATCGACCGATTTGGCACAGGCTGTTCGCGAGAGCCTGGTGCTTGTCCAGCAATTGGCCGAGGAGCGTGATATCGCCGTCACCCTCGATACCGAGCTCGCCTCGGCAATATTCGTGAATGCCGATCCGAGCAGGCTCAAGCAAGTCCTTCTCAACGTTCTTTCCAATGCGGTGAAATACAACCGCGACAAAGGCTCGGTAACGGTGACTGCAAAGACCAGCGGCAACGGCATGTTGCGCATCAGCGTCAGCGATACCGGTTCGGGCATCGCCCCGCAAAAGCATGACGAGGTGTTCCGCCCCTTCTCGCGCCTCGGCGCCGAGGCATCGAAGATCGAAGGCACCGGCATCGGGCTGACCATCAGCCGCCAGCTCATCGAGAGCATGGGCGGCACACTCGACTTCGAGAGCACCCTCGGCTCAGGCAGCACGTTCTGGTTCGAGGTCCCCCTCGCCGCGCCCGGCGCGAAGGCGTGACGAGAGTTACCTATGTGCCAAGGCTCAGTGATAAAGACGCCGTTCATCCCTGTGGCGCAATCACCTCATGCTCCTCACCGACCCAGATGGCCGAGTTGGCGAGGTCGATGAAGCGGCATTCGTCTTCGTAGAGGGCCTTGCCGGCGGCGCGGGCGGCCGGGTCCTTGCCGAGCGCCGCCATGGCCTCACGGCTTTCGTACCAAAGCTCGGCGATGCCGTCATAGGCTGGCTGGCAGCCGCGCGAGGCGGTAAGGCCTTGGGTGAGCTTGCCGTGGTCGGTGTGGAGCTGGACGTAACGCAGAATGCCGAGCGCCCTCTGATGCTGGCGCACCAGCGGTGCATGGTCCTGGCGCCAGGTGCACTGGAATTCCTCGACGCTGAGGTGGGGCAAACGGCGCAGGCAGAAGGCCAGCTTGATCATGCAGTGATGTCCCTTTGCAGCTTCGCCAGATACGGCGCGACGTCGGGCGCGAAGGCCTCGTGTGCGATGAGCCGCGCGTAGTGCGCCATGGCATTGGGATAGGCGTCGTCCTCACCGACGATGGGGGCGAGGCCAAGAGCGGCGAGCTTGCCGTGCAGGGCTTTTTCGCGCCAGAACAGGGTCAGTTCGCAGACAAAGCAAATATCGGCCAGGGTGATGCCGTCGCCGACGAGAAAGTCACGGCCGGCGAGCGCGCGCTCCATGCCGCTCATCCAGGTGTCCCAGGCGCCTTGGGCGCGGCTGTGGATCTCCGGCGTCATGGTGTCGGCGTTCATGGCCAGCAGGTAGATCTGGCTGTCGCGGGCGAAGACGAGGCTGGCGTCGAGGAAGCTGTCGATACGTGAGGCCTCATACGGGTCGTGACCATAGAGCTGGCAGTGCTCGGCGCCGAGGCGGGCGACGGTGCGCATGATGCTGTTGGATTCGAAAATACCCGTCTTGCCGTCGGGGCTGAAGGCCGCCGGCACGGTGCCGAAGGGGTGCGCCTCGAGAAAGGCGTCGGTCTTGTGGAGCACGCCGTCGAAGCCGGTGCGGGGTTGCCGCGCCCAGGGGCCTTGCGGGTCGGCCTCGCCGTCTTCGAGGGGGCGGGCGTCGAAGTCCCACAGCCAATCGCGCAAGGCCGGCGGCTTGTCGCCGCGCGCCTCGATCTCGAGGCCGCAGAGGCGCGCCGCGACCGCCGCCTTCCAGAGGCGCGGATTGGGCAGGTAGGTGAAGACGCGCAGCACGGGGCTCATGCGGGGTCTTCCTCGCGCGGCGGCGTGTGCCGCAGCACGCCCTCGTCATGCAGGCGCGCGATCTCTTCCGGCGCATAGCCGAGCTCGCCAAGGATCTCGTCATTGCCGGCGCCGAGAAAAGGTGCCATGGCACGGACTGTGGCCGGCGTGGTCTCGAAACGCGCGGCGGGACGGGGCTGGCGTACCTGGCCGAGCACCGGGTCCTCGTGGATCTCGATGATGGCGTTGCGCCGCACCTGCTCGTTGTCGAGCACGCCTTGGCGCGAGAGGATCGGCGCGCAGGGCACCTGCTCGGCGACGAAGCGGGCGAGAATCTCGTCGGTCCGCCACTTGGCGATCTCCTCGCTCATGATACGCCGGCGGTCGCTGATGTGGGCGAAGCGCGCGGCGGGGCTGGTGAAGCGCTCGTCCTCGATCAGCTCCTCGCGGCCGAAGGCGCGGGCCATGCCGGCCCATTCGCGGTCGGTGACGGCGCCGGCGGTGATATGGCCGTCGCGGGTCTTGAAGACCAGGTCGAGGCCCATCTGGCCGCGCGCCGGATCGGCCTCGTTGCCGACGAAATTGAGCGCCGACATGGCCTCGGGCCAGAGATAGGCGACCATGGTGTCGAGCATGGCGAGGCGCACATGCTGGCCGCCGCCGCCGCGCTCGCGCGCCAGCAAAGCGGCCGTGATGGCCTGGGCCGCGGTCACCGACGTGGTCTTGTCGGGGATGATGGTGCGCACCATGCGCGGCTCGCCCGTCGCCCGGTCGGTCTGGATCTCGGCCAGGCCCGAGAGCGCCTGGATGACGGGATCGTAGACGCGCTGCTGGGCATAGGGCCCGTCCTCGCCGAAGCCCGAGATCGAGACGTAGATGATGTCGGGCCTGATGGCGCGCACCACCTCCTCGCCGAGGCCCATGCGCTGGATGGCGCCGGGGCGGAAGTTCTGCACCAGCACATCGGCGGTCGCCACCAGCTTCCTGACCACGGCGAGGCCGTGCTCGGTCTTGACGTCGACCGAGAGCGAGCGCTTGGAGCGGTTGCACGACAGGAAGGACGAGGTCATGCCGCGATTGTCGATGCCGACGCGGCGCATCAGCTCGCCCGCCGGCGGCTCGATCTTGATCACGTCGGCGCCCTGGTCGGCCAGCATCATGGTGGCGATGGGGCCTGAGACCATGGTCGTCAGGTCGAGCACGCGGAAGCCGTGCAGCGGGCCTTTCGGCCCTTTCGTGTCAGTCATTCTCTCGCATCTTCACTTTGCTTTCTGGCCGACGATGCGGCCGTCCTCGATCACGAAGGCGGGGAAGTTCTGCACCATGGCCGCGCGATACGCCGGGCGCTCGGCGACGCGCTCGCGATAGGCGAGGTAGGGCGCGGGCACCGTTGCGCCATAGAGGATCGCCCAATCGACACAGGTCATCAAGACTATGTCGGCGACGGACAGCTGCGCGCCCAGCACATAGGGAGCGGCCGCGGCGACGCGCGGCGCCATGGCGGCGAGCTGCTTTTCGCAATATTCGAATGCCGAGGACACGGCCTCGGGCGCCTCGCCATAGATGTGAGCCAGGTCCCTATGGCGGCGCACGAGATAGAGCGCATGGGCATCGAGCTCCATGGCGGCGAAAGAGCACCATTCGGCGACCTTGGCACGGCCCGGCGCATCGTTGGGAACATGGAAGCCGGCCGGCGCCGGAAATGTCTCGCTGATATAGGTCGCGATGGCCACGCTCTCGCTCAGGACCAGGTCGCCATGCCGGAAAGTGGGAATTTTCTGTTTTGGATTGAGCGCCTTATAGGCATCGGTCAGAGTCTCGCCCGTGCGCGAGCCGATGGCGTGGTAGCTGAAGGGCACGGCGAATTCCAACAGCGTCCAGACCACTCGCATGCTGCGCGTGCTGTTGGCGCCCCAGACCTCGACATCGGGCTCACTCATGCTCTCACTCCCACGGCTGCGACGGGCGCACTATGCCATAGCTGCGCTCAATCGTCGAAGCAGCGCGGCCACATGCGGTTGCCTTTCTGTATGCCCAGCACGCCGCTTCCCGTCCGGCGCCGCAGATACGCATCCTGAACCGCATAGGCTTCGTATTCCCTGGCCGCATGACGCCGGCAGGGCTTCATCTCCACATGGGTGCCGTTGGCGTGCTGAACCGCGTGCACGAGTTCGTGCACGAAGATCGATCGGGCATAGGCGTCGTTGTCGAGATCGAGCGTCTCATCGATCAGAATGCCCTCGCCGACGATAAAGGCGGCCTTGACGGGACAAGGGGCGCCGCAGATACGCTCGGCAAGCTCGGCCGCCGGCAGTCTCGTGATCGGCGGAATGCTGTCCGGCGGGGGATAGCCGAGAATCGCCTCGATCAGGAGCAGAAAGGCGAGAATGAGCTGTTCGTTCATCTCCCGTTACGCAGCGAAGATCGCGTGCCGGTTCCTGCCCGCCCGCTTGGCCGTGTACATGGCCTGATCGGCCGCTTGCAGCAGCGCCGCCGGCTCGTCGCCGTGCGCCGGGAACAGCGAGATGCCGATGCTCGCCCCGACGTCGACCCAAACGTCATCCTGGATTTGTATGGGTTTGCCAAGGGAGTCACACAGCTTCGCCCCGACCCGGTCGGCGCCTGCGTTGTCGCCCAGCCCCCGCAACAGAACGGCGAATTCATCGCCGCCGAGGCGGCCGACGCGATCGTCGTCGCGAACGGCATCGACAAGGCGCGCGGCCTGTTCGACCAGCACCTGGTCGCCCGCCTGGTGGCCGTGTTCGTCGTTGATCGCCTTGAATCTGTCGAGATCGACAACCACCACGCCGAACCTGGCGCCGGCATTGCGTTGATCGTTGCGGCAGGCCTTGAGAGCGCTCTCGAATCCGCGGCGGTTGAGCAGTCCCGTCAGCACGTCCCTCTCGGCGCTGGCGCGAAGGGTCAGGTTCTCTTCGACCGCGGTGGTGATGTCGGAGCCGACACCGCGATAGCCGAGAAAGATATCGTTCGCATCGAAAATCGGGTTTCCCGAGATCTTGACCCAGCGCCGCCTGCCACTCTTGAGGCCTTGCGGATAAACAAAATCCCTGAACAAGGCATAGTTATCGAGACACTCTTTGAAAAGCGCCCATGCCTCGGGGTCCAGGCTGGTGTCGGCGACCTCGTCGCGGCGACGGCTCATCATATGGTCCCGCGCCGCGGCGTTCGGGCCGCCCATATAGCTGAAGCGGTGCTCGGCATCGGTTTCCCACCACCAGTCGTGAGAGAGCTCGGTGAAGCCGCGAAAGCGCCGCTCGCTTTCCTGCAATTTGTCGTGCGTGGTCTCGAGGTCTGTCAGGACCTTGAGATTGGTCTTTTCCAGGTTTCGGAGTTGCGTAACGTCGCGCAGCGATACGACGGTCGCCGCTACATTTTCGCCGTCGCGAATGGGGGAGATCGAGACGCTGACATTCTTACGCTGCCCGTGCCGGTCCAGGACGCCGCCTTCAGTATGGAATATGCCTTCGTCAAGCCTGTTGGCCTGGTCTACCGGGCAGTCCGAATCGCATTTTTTCCCGGCATCGCCGAACACTTCGAAGCACCGACGTTTCAGTGCCTCGGCGCTCGACCAGCCCGTCAAGCGCTCGGCCGCGGGATTTACGTACAGCAAATCCCGGCCCGCGCCGCGCACATAAATCGCCTCCTCGATATTGTCCAGAATGACTTTCGTTACCGTCTTGTCCGTGGCGAAAGCCATCGAGGACTCTGGAAACGTTGTCTTTGCCATATCCGCTCCGTGCTACCGTCTCGCGTGGCGGATTGCCATTCCAAGGGCAGCATCGACAAGCTTTGGAACTAATCGTCGCTTTCGTCAAGGACCACGCGATTCTTGCCGCTTCGCTTGGCCACATACATGCGGCGGTCGGCGGCGTCGACCAAATCGCCGATGCTGTCCTCGGCATCGATGGCATGCTCGGCGATACCCATGCTCGCGGTAAGGGGTGCGGCGTCCGGGCGCATGCCGAGGCCGCCATCGAGCAGGCGCTCGGCAATATTGGCAGCGCCAGCGCTATCGGTCTGCGGCATGACGACAACGAACTCCTCGCCGCCCCAGCGCACCACGATATCGCTTTCGCGGAGCTTCCCCCGCAAGGTCTGCACCATGTCGCGCAGCACCGCATCGCCGGCTTCATGTCCGAAGGTGTCGTTGATGCTCTTGAAATTGTCGATGTCGAGAAACATCAGCGATAGCGGCTCGCCGCTGCGTTTCGCCTGGCTGAAATGCATCGACAGCAACTCCTCGCCATAGCGCCGCGAGAAGGCATTGGTCAGGACATCATGCGCGGATTGGCGCACCAGCCCGGCCATGAAGTGCATCTGCCCCATGCCGGCAATGGTGGCGACA
>CAZVDW010000640.1:0-10582 GCA_964625645.1 uncultured Rhodospirillaceae bacterium | reverse complement strand
CCGCTCGTCCTCCGCCATGCGCCGGCCCATGACGCCGGCCACCAGATCGACGAACTTGCGCTCCTCGACTTCGCCCGAGAAGGTCTCCAGCTCCTCGTAGCGCTTGCCGTCGAGCTCGGAGAGGTCGCCGCGCACGCCGTGATCGACGAACTCGGCAGCGGGCCAGAGCGCCGGTCGGATGCGGCGCTGGTTGCCGTCGGGCTCGGTGAGCGCCGCCGCGGCGCGCTCTATGGAGGCCTGCGCCCCGGCGCGCATGTCGGCGACCTGCTTTTGGTCGAGATGGCCAAGCGCGATCATCTCCTTGGCCACCCGATCGAGCGGGTCGCGGGCGCGCCAGGCGGCCTCGTCTTCCTTGGTGCGATAGCCGAAGGCGCTGCCGGGCAGCGGCCCGTTCTGGTGGAAGAAGCGGTAGGAATGGGCCTCAAGGATGATCGGCCCCCGGCCCGTTCGCAGCTGCTTGAGCGCCTTCTCGGTGGCGAGGCGCACCGCCAGCGGGTCCATGCCGTCGCAGGTATAGGAGGGAATGCCGTAGGCGAGGCCGCGGGCCGACAGCCGGGTCTCGCGCGTGGCCTGCTCGGGCGCGGTCGAGACGGCGATCTGGTTGTTGTCGATGAAGAACAGGATGGGCAGGTCCCAGAGCGCCGCGAGGTTGAAGGATTCCGCCACCGCGCCCTGGTGCAGCGCGCCGTCGCCGAAGAAGCTGACGACGACATCGCCCTCGCCCGCCATCTTGCGAGAATAGGCGACGCTCGTGGCGATGGGCACGCCGCCGCCGACGATGGCGTTGGTGCCGATTACCCCGCCTTCCTTCCAGCGCAGATGCATCGAGCCGCCGCGGCCGTGGCAATAGCCCTGCTCCAGGCCCATGATCTCGGCCAGCGTGCGCTGCATGACGTCCTGCATCGCCTCCGGCATATCGTCGCGCAGGGGATCGAAATCGTCCGGCAGCACGTGCGGCAGGGCTTTGGCCAGAAAATGATGATGCGCCCGGTGGGTGCCGTTGATCTGGTCGGACGAGCGCAGCGCCGAGAGACAGCCCACGGCCGCGCCCTCCTGGCCGATCGAGGAATGCGCCGGCCCGTGCACCAGGTCCTCGCCGACCAGCTCCAGCACCGTCTCCTCGAAAGCACGCACCAGGTGCAAATGATGCAGCATATGCCCGAGCATGCCGGCATCGGCCTTGCGCCAGTCCGCCTTGGTCGTGCGGATCTCCTGCCACGGCGTATCGATGGTCAAATTGCGAACGGACGGCATGGCATATCTCCCTGGGCCTGAGCCGGGATTGCTTACAGGAAATCGCCGGGCCGAGAAAGGGGCTCAAGCGAGTTCGTCGAGTAGCGCCTTGGCGTCCTTGAGATCGGCGGTGTCGAAGCCCTCGGTGAACCAGCCGTAGACGGGGGCGAGAAGGTCGTGTGCCTCGCGGGATTTGTTCTGAGACTGCCAGAGGCGAGCCAGGGCCGTCGCCGCGCGCAGCTCCAGGCTCTTCGCCTTCTGCGATTGCGCAACCGCGATGGCCTTGGCGAAGCAGGCGTCGGCCGCCACGTTGTCGCTCGCATCCTTGGCCAGCAGCGCAACGCCCGTGAGACGGTTCAGCTCCGCTTCCCAAGCGCGTTCCTCGGAGACCTCGATGATTTCGAGGCCTTCGCGCAAGGCCAAAATCGCTTTCTCAGGCTCGCCCGACTTCAACCTTGCCTTGGCCAGCAAAGCCAGCCACCAGGGCCGGGCGATCTCGGCATCGATCGCGCGCCAATCCGCCATTCCCTGTTCGATCTCGGCAATGCCGCGCTCGATTTCGCCTTGCTCGGCGAGTGCCCAGCCCTCGATAATCTCGCCTTCGATCCGACGCAGTGGAATGCCTGCCTCCTGACATAGCGCAATGGTTTCCTGGGCGTGCGTCAACGCGTGCGCCGCATCGTCGCGCATGGAGTGCCACAGCGCGGAATGAACGATCACCATCGCCGAGGTCAGCGGATGGTTGATCTCTCTCGTCAACGCCAGCGCATCTTGGTCCTTTCGTCGATAGGCCTCCGGATACCCGGTCAACCAATGGCCCCAAGCCTCCCAATCCATGGCGCTCGGCGCCGGATGTACGCCATAATCCCGCGCCAAGTCGCGATGCTTATCCGGGTCATAGAGTAAGGCGGCGCTTTTCGCTTGGCTCAATCCCTGCTCGAAACGGCCGCGAAACAAGGCGGTCGTGCTCAGTATCCATAGACCGAGCATTTGCCCGCCGTCGTTATTGTCTTTCCTGGCCAAGGCAAGGACTTGCTCGCCCGGATGCTCGGTTAAAGTCCATTCCGCGCAAAACGCGTGATAGTAGAACAACCCAACCATGATCGGAAATTGATAAGGCGATTCACCGACCTGCTCGCATAACGCACGGCCTCTGGAGAACGCTGCCTCCGCGTCCGGCGCGCTGAACCCTTTCGCCGTCATCACGGCCATGCCGAGAGCTGTTTGCAGCGGGATCTCCATGTGATCACGTTCCGCGTCGGCGGGCAGACCCTTCAGCAGATTCAGACCAAGTTCGAGGTGATGAATGGCTTCGGTGTTGGCAAAGCGGGCTACGTCGCGCTCGCCGGCAGCGACCAAGAATGGAATCGCCTTCGCGATTAGGCCGGCACCGATATAGTGCTGGGCAACAAGCTCCGGCTCGGCGGCGACTACGTCGGGGAAATTCTCCTCCAGCGTGCTTGCAATCGTCGTATGGAGTTGCTGTCGCCTACTCTTGAGCAGGCTCTCATAGGCCGTGTCCTGCACCAGAGCATGCTTGAAGGTGTAAATCGCGTCAGGTGGATTGCCGCGGCGAAAGATCAGCTCGCTGTTGCTGAGCTGGGTCAGCGAATCCTGCAGCTCGTTGTCGCGCAGGGGCGAGACGGCGGCCAGCAGCTCGAAGCTGAACTCGCGGCCGATGCAGGCGCCGATCTGGGCCACCTCCTTGACAGGACTGAGACGGTCGAGGCGAGCCATCAGGCTGTCTTGCAAGGTGGCCGGTATGGCCAGCGGCGGCAGCGGGCCGGTGAGCGCATATTCGTCCTCGCGCTCCTCCAGGAACCCGGCTTCCAGCACGGTCTTGGTCAGCTCCTCGACGAACAGCGGCACGCCGTCGGTCTTGGCGACGATCTGGTCGAGCACTTCGTCGGGGAAGGCCTTGCCGCCCGTCACCTTGGCCACCATGTCGGCGCCCTGACGGCGGCTGAGACGATTGAGGGAGATGTTGGTCAGGTGCCCATGGCCGCTCCAGGGCGGCTCGAATTCCGGGCGATAGGTGATAACGGCGAGAGCCGGCGCGGCGCCGATGCGCTCGATGATCGCGGCCAGTGCCTCCAGCGTCGTCGGGTCGTACCAGTGCGCGTCCTCGAAGATCATCAAGACGGGCCTGCTCCGCGCCAATGCTTCGACTTCGCCGGCCAGGGCGGCGATGGTCTCTTCCTTCTGCTTGCCAGGCTCCAGGTTGAGCGGTGGATAGCGCTCGGTCGGCAGCGACAGCATGGCCGCGAACAACGGCCACGCCGCCTCGTCGTCAACCACCGCCTCAAGCTTGTCGAGCCGTGCCTCCGCATCGTCCTCGCGCTCGAAACCGGCGGCATGCTCGAACTGGGTGACGATGGGATAGAAGGCCGAGTTGGTGTAATAGGGCGAGCCCTGATAGCGCAGCCGCGTATGGGGCTCACCAGCCAGGCGCTGGCGCAGCACTTCCGTGACGCGGCTCTTGCCGATACCCGCCTCGCCTTCCAGCAGCGCCACCTGGCCCTCGCCGTCCTTGGCCTGGTCCCAGCGCTCGAGCAGCAGCGAGATCTCGTTTTCGCGCCCCACCAGCGGCGTCAGGCCCACCCCGTGCGCGGCGGCGAAACGGCTGTCGGCACGGCTCTCGCCAAGCACGCGATGCAGGGCCATGCGCCCGGAGACGCCCTTGAGCGCGTGCTCGCCGAGCTCGGCCAGCTCGAAGACCCCGCCCAGCAGCCGCCGCGTGCTCTGGGCCACGGCGACGCTGCCGGCCTCGGCCAGGGCCTGCACACGGCTGGCGATATTGGGCGTCTCGCCGACCGCCAGCTTGGCGTCGGCGGTGTCGTCGCCGCCTTGCTCGCCGACCACCACCAGGCCGGTGGCGATGCCGACGCGCACGGCCAGATCCGCCTCGCTGTCAACAACAGCGACTGCCTCGACGATATCGAGCCCGGCGCGCACCGCCCGCTGGGCGTCGTCCTCATGCGCCCGCGGCCAGCCGAAATAGACCATCACGCCGTCGCCGAGATATTGCGCCACATGGCCGTCGTAGCGCCCGATGACATCGCCGCAGGCCTTGCGATAGCCCTGCATGACGGCGTGCAGCTCCTCCGGATCGAGGCGCTCCGACAGCGCCGTCGAGCCCACCAGATCGCAGAACATCACCGAAAGCTGACGCCGCTCGGCCTCTTGCGCAGCTGGGGCCGCCACTGCCGCAGGCGCAGCCTCGGGATGCTTCGCCGCCTCCAGAATCTTAACGCCGTGGCCGATCGAGACGCCGAGCCGGTCAAGCTGGGCCTCGGTCAGATGGGGCAACACGTCAAGGTCGATGTCGTTGGCCTCGAAGACATCGGCATAGCGCTCAAGCCCGAGCCCGTCGAGCCAACTCCGGATATCCGCCATAAGACCCCCCGTGGGTTAGGGCCATTAGATACGCAACACGCGCAACGGGCAAGAGCGGCAAATTGGGGGCTGCGTCCCGCCCGCCGCGTGATAGTGTCCCGGCGATTTGACGAACCACACGGGAGCAGACGGAATGAGCAAGCGGGTGATGGTGCAGATGCGGGTCTCGGCGGGGATCGAGGCGGCGTTCGCGGGGCGCGACGATATTGCCTGCGATGTCTTCACCGAATTGTCCGAGGACAACCTGGTGCAGCATATCGGCAATTACGACGGCGCCATTCTCGGCATCGCGCCGTTTACCGCGCGCATCGTCGCGGCGGCCTCCAGGCTCAAGATCGCCTCGCGCTTCGGCGTCGGCTATGACGCGGTGGATGTGGAAGCGTTGAGCCGCGCGGGCATTCCGCTGGCCATCGCCGGCACCGCCAACTCGGTCACCGTGGCCGAGCACGCGCTGATGTTCATGCTGGCGCTGGCCAAGCACACGGTGGCCTACGACCGCGAGGTGCGCGAAGGCAACTGGGGCATCCGTTTCGACGCGCCGCCGATCGACCTCGCCGAACGCACGGTGCTGATCCTCGGCTTCGGGCGCATCGGCCGTCGGTTAGTCAGGCGTTGCCTGGGCATGGACATGCGCGTGCTGGTGCACGACCCCTATGTCATCCAGGACGCCATCGCCACGGCCGGCGCCACCCCGGTCGAGGACTGGCATGCCGTCCTGCCCGATGTCGATTTCCTCTCCGTCAACTGCCCCAAGAACGCCGAGACCACGGGCATGGTCTCAGGCCCTGAGCTCGGCGCCATGAAAAAGAGCGCTTACGCGGTCAACACCGCGCGCGGCGGCATCATCGACGAGGCGGCGCTGGTCGAGGCGCTCGAGGCCGGAACCATCGCCGGCGCCGGTATCGATCCCTTCGTGGTCGAGCCGGCAACGCCGGACAACCCGCTCTTCCACGCCCCCAACATCCTCGTCAGCCCCCACTCGGCCGGCGTCTCGGAAGAGTCGATCTATCGCATGGGCTATTGGGCCGCCAAGAACGTCGCCGACTGCTTCGACGGCGCGCTGGACCCCGCCAACGTCATCAACAAGGACGTGCTGTAGACCCGGCATCCGCCGCAGGCTATCCTGCCGGTAAGGTTGCGGCCGGTGGTGTGGAGACCACTCGGGGGGCGCGCGGCATGACTGATGAAAGCGTCACGCAAAGGGTAGCGGCCATCCTGGCGGCGGATGCCGCCGGCTATACGCGACTGATGGCCGATGACGAGACCGCCGCCATCGATGCGCTCGACGCCGCGCGCGCGGTCTTCGCCGAGCATACCCAAGCCAACCAGGGCCGGGTGGTGGACACCGCCGGCGACAGCGTGCTGGCGGTCTTCGAGACCACCGCCGGCGCCGTGCTCGCCGCCATGGCGATCCAGGAACGCCTGGGCGAGATCAACGCGCCCGTGCCCGAGGCGCGCCGCATGCGCTTTCGCATCGGCATCCATCTCGGCGATATCCACGAGAAGGCCGACGGCAGCATATACGGCGACGGCGTCAACATCGCGGCGCGCCTGGAAAGCATCGCCGAGCCGGGTGCGATCATCGTCTCCGATGTCGTGCAGGGCGCGCTCAGGGGCCGCGTCGATGTCGGCTTCGCCGACGCCGGCAGCCACGAGGTCAAGAACGTCGCCGAGCCGGTAAGGGCGTATGGGGTTTTGACAGACGGCGCGGCGGCGCCGTCCCGACCGGCCGCAAAGCGTCGGCCGCTGGTCCTCGCCGGTGCCGGCTTTGCGGTCATCCTGGTCGGCGCGATCTTCTGGCAGCTTCGCGAACCCGCGCCGGAGCCACCGCCGGCCGAGGTGGCGGGCGTGGAGCCGGAGGACCCGATCCTGGCAATGCCCTCCGGTCCGTCGATCGCGGTGCTGCCCTTCGACAACATGAGCGGCGATCCGGAACAGGAATATTTCGCCGATGGAATCACCGAGCAGATCATCGCGGAGCTTACGAGTTTCCGCGATCTGTTCGTCATCGCCCGCAGCTCGACCTTTCAATACAAGGGCCAAGCGGTCGACGTAAAACGGATCGGCACGGAACTCGGTGCCGATTACGTCATCGAAGGTAGCGTCCGCAAAGCCGCCGACAGTATTCGCGTCACTGCCCAGCTCTTGGATGCCAATACCGGCGGCCATCTCTGGTCAGAGACCTACGAGCACGCGCTGACGCCAGCTAACATTTTTCAGGTTCAGGACGACATCACCGAGCAGGTCGTCGCGACCATTGCCGGCGGCTATGGCAGCGTGATCACGCGCGCAGGCCTGAAAGCCGCGGAAGCGAACACGCCGACCAGCCTCTTCGCCTATCAGTGCGTGCTCCGCGCTTATGACTATGTCGGCATCCGGGCGCCCGAAGAGCACGCCAGGCTGCGCGATTGCCTGGAGACGGCGGTCGAGGAGGACCCGGCCTATGCCGAGGCCTGGGCCTGGCTTGCGTGGGTGTATCTCGACGAGCACCAAGCTGGCTATAACGCGCGTCCCGGTTATGAGCCTCTGGAGCGAGCACTTGAGGTCGCGCGGCGGGCAGTCGACCTGGACCCGACCAATTATGTGGGTCACTGGTCACTCGCCAAGGCGCATTTCTTTGAGGCCGATCTGGCCTCGTTCTTCCGCGAAGGCGAGCGAGCGATGGACCTCAACCCCAACAACGCGACGTTGCTGGGTGACCTTGGAATCGGCACAACCATGTCCGGCGAGTGGGAGCGCGGTGTCGCCCTGGTCAGAAAAGCCGCCGCGCTCAATCCGCACCACCCCGGCGAGTATTACTTCGCGTTTGGAAAGAACCATTATCGCAAGGGCGAATACGAGGAGGCGTTGGAAGAGTTCAAGAAAGTCAACATGCCTGGATTTTTTGCCTACCATATGGTGCTCGCCTACACTTATGGGCAGCTGGGGCGGACGGAGGAAGCGCGAGCGGCAATCCGCAAGGTCAGGGAGTTGCAGCCGCATTTCACTATAGAATCGGCGACCGACTACCACCGAGTCTGGAATATGGAACAGGCCTACATTAATCTCGCGATCGACGGCCTGCGCAAGGCCGGCCTGCCGGAGGCGCCGCCCGCCCCCTCCCGCCCGGTCATTGCCGTGCTACCGTTCGACAGCATGAGCGAGGATGCGGCGCATCAGTTTTTCGCCGACGGCATTGTCGAGGACATCATCACGCGGCTGGCGCGCTTTCCCGACATCGGGGTGATCGCGCGCAACTCGTCGTTCCAGTACAAGGGCGAGGCGGTGGACGTACGCACCGTCGCCGAGGCGCTCGGCGCCACCTACGTTCTCGAAGGCAGCGTGCGCCGCTCGGAGAACGACATCCGCGTCATCGCCCAGCTGCTCGATGCCACGGATGGCACCCACCTCTGGGCCGAGACCTACGACCGCGATCTGAGTGCCGGCAGCGTCTTCGAGATCCAGGACGACATCACCGAGCGCGTCGTCGGCGCCATCGCCAGCACGGATAGCGCTCTGACATTGGCCCAAGTTCGAGCTTCGGCGGCCAAGAGTCCGGAGGACTTATCCAGCTATGAATGTGTGCTTCGCGCTTCCGAGTATTGGCGCGTCATAGCAGCCGATGTGCACTTTGACGCTCGTAACTGCCTTGAACGTGTCGTGAAAGCTGAGCCGGACTACGCCCGAGCTTGGTCCACCTTAGCTGCCATCACAGTCGACGAATTTCTCTATGGCTATAATCCCCAACCCGATTTGGCGCCACCGCTGGAACGCGCATTGACCTATGCCCAGCGCGCCGTAGAGCTCGATCCGACGTACCACTGGGCACACTCGAACGTGGCCAGAATAGCGTTCTATCGCCACAATATGCCCCTGTTCAACGCTGAAATCGATCGAGCAATTGAGCTTGCGCCCAACGATGCGGAAATGCTCGCGGTAGCGGGTCAATACCTAGCCTACAGCGGCAGCTGGGAACGCGGCATGTCGCTTATGGCGAAAGCCATTCAGTTAAATCCTGATCACCAGACCTGGTACCATTTCTCGTATTTCTATGACGCATACAGGCAGGCCCTCGACGAGGAGGCCCTGGCTGCCGCCCTGAAAATCAACACGCCGGGCTTCTTCTGGACCCATCAGGTCCTGGCTGCAGCCTATGCGCAACTCGGCATGGCGACAGAAGCTGCCGACGCCGTTGCGACCGTGCAAGAGATGTATCCAGGCTACTCGATCCAGACCATGATCGATTTGCACCGCATGTGGAACCATGGCGACGATGTCATCGAGCGCATGGCTGACGGCTTGCGCAAGGCCGGTTTGCCCGAGACCACGGATTAGGCGCGCTGCCCGTTTCTGCTCGCGGACGTGGCGGGTCGAGGTTGCCGGCGGCACAACCGTGGCGGGCCGGGACTCAACATCGCCTCATTTCCATGGCAAACTGAGGCACAGGAACGGAGTCCGCGACGGTGCTTTGGGGGTAACGATGATTGGGAAGCTGGGAAGAGCGATCGCCGCCGTGGCCGTGCTGTTGCTGCTGGCGACTATCGCCGACAGCCAGGCCGCGGAGAAGCGCATTGCCCTGGTCATAGGCAACTCCGCCTACCTCAACGCGCCCCTCGTCAATCCGGCGAACGACGCCAAGCTCATGGCATCGACTTTGCGGGCGCAGGGTTTCGAGGTCATCGAGCGCTTGGATGTCGACCAGGTCGCCATGCGGCTGGCGGTTACCGAATTCGGCAAGAAGTTGGAACTGGCCGAAAGGGAATTGGACGGCTCGGGCGCGGCCGGCCGAGCCATTGGTCTGTTCTACTACGCCGGGCACGGCCTTCAGGTCGACGGTGAGAATTACCTCGTGCCGATCAAAGCGCCGATCGAGAACGAGAGCCATGTGCGCATTTACACGGTCAGCGCCAGCGAGATTCTCGGGGTCATAGGCTATGCCGGCAACGCCTTGAATATCGTCATCCTCGACGCTTGCCGCAACAACCCCTTGTCACGCTCTTTTCGGACCGCGGTTCGTGGCCTGGCGCCGATGAGCGCGCCGACGGGAACCTTCGTCGCGTATTCGACCGCGCCCGGCCAGGTGGCGCTCGATGGCGCCGGTTCGAACAGCCCCTATACCGAAGCGCTGGGGCGGGCTATCGCCGAACCCGGCATACCGCTCGAATTCGTTTTCAAGAATGTTCGCGACGCCGTTCATCAAACCACCCAAGGCGAGCAGACGCCCTGGGAGGAGTCGAGCCTGACAGGCGGGCATTTCTATTTTTCAGCCCCGGAAGTCGCCGTCGCCGATCCGATCGTCACGCCACCGGATCCGGTGGTGTTGCCGCGAAATCCGAGCGAGGCAGCGGCATTCGAATTGGCCTTCTGGGACACCATCAAGGACAGCCGGCGGCGCGAAGACTTCGAGGACTATCTGGCGAGATACCCGAACGGCACCTTCGTCGGCATCGCCCGCAGGATATTGAGAGAACTGCAGCCGGGCGGCGAGGTGGTGGTGGTCGTGCCGCCCGTGGTGCCGGTCGTGGTGCCGGATCCGGCCATCAACGTCGAGCCCCTGGACGCCATACTCGTCGCACTCCGCAACAGCAATCTGCGGGCCGGCCCGTCGACGGACTACGACAAGTCCGGCCGCCTGACGACCGGCCAGGAAGTCACGGTCACGGGCAAGGTGGCGGGACGGGACTGGTATCGTGTCGCGCTCGCCGGCGGCGGCAATGCCTATGTCTGGGCGCCGCTGCTGGGAGAGCCCGCCCCGGTCATCACGCCGCTCCCCGACCCCTCTCTTGCTGAATGGGGACGAATTCAGAACAGCGACCGCCAGGAAGAGTATACGGCCTTTCTCGCCGCCTATCCCAACAGCCCCATGGCAGCGACGGCGCGCGACAGGCTGACCCAGTTGCGGGGCATCGCCGTGGTCGTGCCGCCGCGACCCAACGCCAACGAGCTGCATGTCGATGACGGCGGCGGCCGTGAC
>CAZVDW010000639.1:0-8688 GCA_964625645.1 uncultured Rhodospirillaceae bacterium | reverse complement strand
TCGAAGATCGAGGCCGGCAAGCTCGAGCTCGAGACCATCGCCATGTCGATCACGGATGTCGTCGAAGGCGCGGCGGCAACCCTGGCGACCAATGCCTCCCGCAAGGGACTGGATCTGGTCACCTACATCGAGCCGGACGTGCCACCGCTGGTCACGGGCGATCCCATCCGGATGCGCCAGATTCTCTTCAATCTGATCGGCAACGCCATCAAGTTCACCAGCGCGGGCGAGGTGTGCGTGCGGGTGGCGCGGACAGCGAACGGCGACGCCGGCAAGGTGAGCGTGCGGTTTCAGGTCATCGACCAGGGTATCGGCATCGCCGAAGAGGCTCAGGCCAAGCTCTTTCAGGCCTTCACCCAGGCCGAGAAGGAAACCACGCGCAAATATGGCGGCACCGGCCTGGGCTTGGCCATATGCCAACGCCTGACGGCGATGATGAACGGCGAAATCGGCGTCGAAAGCAGCCTCGGCGAGGGATCGGTCTTCACGGTGACCTTGCCCTTCGTCAAGATCGACGAGCGGCGCCAGCGTGACGCGGTCGATCTGTCGGGCCTCAGCGTGCTCGTGGCCGGCGCCAGCGATATGCTTCGTGCGGCAACGAGCGCCTATCTGTCCCAACAGGGGGCCTCGACGCAAGCGCAAGCCGAGACCGACGCCGGCATGGCAGTGCCAGAGACGGACGTGATCGTGTTCCCCGACCCGCACGATGGCGAGGCGGCAACGGCGATGCTGGCCGCCGGCGCAGCTTCGCCGCAGGTTGTCCTCGGACGCGACCGCAATGCGCCGCCGGCCACACAGACTGCCGTCGCGGGCATAACCCTGGTCGACACCAACCCCATGCGCCGCGACAGGGTGGTGCGCGCCGTCGCCATCGCTGCCGGGCGTCTCGCCCCGGAAGTCGAGGAGGCGGCAGCGCCGGCGGACGCGAAACGCGCGCTTCCCAGCATCGAGGAAGCGCTCGCCGAGGGGCGCCTGATCCTGTTCGCGGAAGACAACGAGACCAACCAGGACGTTATCCGCCGGCAACTCAACATGCTCGGCTTCGTCTGCGAGATCGCCGACGACGGCAGGGCCGCCCTGGAGGCGTGGCGAAGCAAGCCCTATGGCCTGCTGTTGACGGACTGTCACATGCCGATCATGGATGGCTACGAGCTGACCGCGGCGGTACGCGCCGAGCAGCCCGAAGGCCGGCGGCGGACGCCGATCGTGGCGATCACCGCCGATGCCATGCAGGGCGAGGGCGAGCGCTGTATCGCCGCCGGCATGGACGACTACCTCTCCAAACCCGTGGCCATGCCGGCGCTGTTGCGGATGCTGGCAAAGTGGTTGCCGATGGGCAGTGAGACGCCGGACAGCGAAATCGAAGCCACCGAAGCCGCCGCACCTGCGGTCTCGGAGACCGGCAGCGTGGTCGACCCGGCCTTCCTGCGCGAGACCTTTGGCGAGGACGACGAGCTCATCGCCGAGATACTCGGCGACTATCGTGGACCCGCAATCAAGGCCATGAACGAGATGACGGCGGCGGTGGAGGCACGCTCGGCAAGCGAGGTGGCGATGGCGGCACACAAGCTGAAATCGGCCTCCCGCACCATCGGCGCGAATACCCTGGCCGAGCTCTGCCGGCGGCTCGAAGACGCCGGCAATGCCGGCAACTGGGAGGAGATCGATGCCGCCTATCCCGAAATGGCCTCCGCATTATCCGCCGTCGAATCCTATATCGACACCCTTTGACTAAGAGTGTCTTAGAGCACTAACGACATGACAACGGATATCCTGGTTGTCGACGACGACCCAATGCTGGTGAAGCTGCTCGACTACAGGCTTCGCCATCGCGGCTATACCGTCCTGGCCGCCGAGGATGGCGAGACCGGCCTGGCCCTGGCCCGCGAGCGCGTGCCATCCCTGATCGTGCTCGATGCCATGTTGCCCGGCATCGGCGGTTTCGAGGTCTTGCGAACCTTACGGGAATCGCCGGAGACGGCGCCTATTCCCGTCGTCATGCTGACCGCCCGCGATCAGGAACAGGATGTCCTGACCGGCCTCAAGCTCGGCGCGGAGGAATACATCGTCAAGCCATTCATTCCCGAGGAGCTTCTGCTGCGGATCGACCGTATTCTGGCCGGCGCCGAGGGGGATTTCTGATCACGATGCCCAGGGCACTGATCCTGTTTGGCCTGCTCATGATGGCCATCCCCGCCGTGGCGAACGACTTCGAGACCTATTACGAGCGCGGCCATGCGGCACGCGAAGCCGGCGACCACGCTGCCGCCATCGAGCATTATTCGGATGCCCGCGCGCAGGCGCCGGAGCATGTCGAGCTGTTGTTCTATCTCGGCCTCGTGTTCGGCTTCGAGGGCCGCCACGGCGAAGCGCACGAGGTGCTTCTGGAAGCCGAAGCGCTGGACCCGGACAACCACGACGTCGCCCTGGCGCTCGCCCGGGTCAGCGCCTGGCTGCAGCGCTATGACGAGGCGGACGGCCGCATCGCGAAGATATTGGCGCGTGACCCGGCGCACGGCGAGGCCTTGCTGCTGTCGGGCAGGGTGGCTTTCTGGCGGCACGATCTCGACGCTGCGGCGGCCGCTCTGGATCGGCTGCTCTTGCAAGAGCCCGACAATTCGGAAGCTCTGATCTTGCGCGGCGACGTGGCCCATGCAGGCGGCAATCCGGAGGTCGCAAAGACGTTTTATGATCGCGCCATGGCGCAGGATCCGAGCTCGCCGGCCGCCGCGCGGCTGCGAAGAATGGACTGGCGTCGCTGGAGTCTCAATACGGGTGCTACCATCAGCGACCTCGACAGCGATTTCGAAGACTGGCAAGACGCCTTCGTCGAGATCGGCTACGACCTGACGAAGGACCTGGCGCTGCACCTGCGCGGCGAGCGCGACGCGCGCTTCGGGCATATCGACAACGTCCTTGAGATCGGCCTTGGCGGCAGGCTTGCGTCAGCCTTCCACTATCAGCTGCGTCTGGGTGCGACGCCCAGTGCCGACTTCCGCGAACGCTGGTCGGTAAGCGCCGGGGGCAGCGTGCGCCTGCACGCCGGCGGCGATATCCTTGGCGCAACCCTCCTGACACTGGACGGCAAGCTCGCCCGCTACCGGCCCGGCCCGGTCAAGATCCTGTCGCCGGGTCTGAGCCAGTATCTCTTCGCCGGGCGCGTCACTATCAGCGGGCGCTGGATCAACGCTTTCGACGAAGATGGTGAGCACCTGCCGGGGTGGCTTGCCCGCATCGACGTGATACCGCTTGCCGGGCTGCGACTCTTCGCCGGCACCGCCGACGCCGTGCAGTCGTCAAGGAACCGCCTGATCGACACCCGCTCGGTCTTCGGCGGCCTCTCCTATCACATCGAGGGGCACACGCTGGGCCTGACATTCGAGCGCGACCGGGTGGAGGGCTCGTACGAGCGCAATGCACTCGGGGTGTCCGTGAAGGTGCGTTTCTAGGCATGTCGTGGATTCTCTCGGCCATCGCTCTGGTGCTGGCAACCATCGTGGCGGCGGTCGCGCTGTCCCTGCTTGTGCTGGCACTGCGCAACGCGCTCGAGCGGCGGGCCGAGCGGCGGCGTGCGATCCTGCAGGACCTGGTGTTGTCCTATCTCGACGAGACCCTGGGCATGGACGCACTGCTGGCAGCGCTGCGGCGGGCCGATCGGCCGCTGCTGAGCGAGCTCTGTGAGCACCTGACCACACTGGTTCGCGGCGGCTCCCTGACCCGTCTGCGGGACGTGATGTCCGCCGCCGGCGTGGTCGAGCACGACCTGACCTTGCTTCGCCAGGGCCGGCACGCACAGCGCATCGTCGCGGCAAACCGCCTCGCGCTCCATGACTCGCCGGACGTCGTCACAGCGCTTCGCGCGGTCCTTGCCGACAGCGCCGGCGACCTGCGCTTCGCCGCCGCCAACACGCTGGCGGAACTTGGCCAGACCGGCCCGGTCCGCGCATTCGTGGCAACACTGTTCCGCGACAACCTGCCTGCCTCGCGGCGCTATCGCACACTCTTCCGCAAGCTGCTGGCCAACGCCAAGCACGAGGTCGCCGCCTTGCTCGACAGCGATACCCCGGACGCCATCAATATCCTTGTCGTCTACGCGCTCGGCAGGAGCGGCGACTTTGCCTTCGCCGCACCGATTGCCGCCGCGGCACGAGGCGGCGGAGAGGCGTTGCGCCTGGAGGCCTATAGCGCGCTCGCCGCGCTCGGCCACCCCGCCGCGCTGCCATTTGTCGAGGAAGGATTGCGCGATCCGTCCTGGCGCCTGCGCGCCGAGGCGGCATCCTGTGCCGGCCATGTCGGTCTGGTCGAGACCAGGCCAGTGCTGGCAGCCCTCCTCGACGATAGCGTCTGGTGGGTTCGCTTTCGCGCCGCGGAAGCCTTGTATCGGCTTGGCGAGACGGGCCGGCAAAGCCTCGCCGAACACAGCGAAGGCCGCGGGCCGGGCGCCAGCGTTGCCGGCCAGGTGCTGCGCGAACAAGCCTTCATGGCACCATGACCGGCATGGACGCGATAGGCGCCGCCGAAGTGATCGCGCTTGTCGTGATGGCGGCGGGGCTGATCCAATACGCCATCCACCTGGTGCAATTGGCGAGCGCCGGGGCGCTGCTTGCGGCCCGCCCTCCGATGGCCGATGACAGCGCGCTCTGGGCATCGATACAGGAGGTCGCGCCGCCGATCTCGATCCTGGTGCCCGCCTACAACGAAGAGGCCAGCGTGGTGGATTCGCTGCGTTCCCTGCTTGCCCTGCACTATCCCCGCTTCGAAGTAATCCTGATCAACGACGGCTCCGGTGACGGCACCCTGGCCAGCGTCATCGAGGCCTTCGGGCTGGCGCCACTCGAGCGCGCCTACGATGCGGTGGTGCCGCATGAGACCATTCGCGGCGTCTACGGCTCGCCGCGCTGGCCCAACCTGGTCGTGGTCGACAAGGCCAATGGCGGCAAGGCCGATGCCCTGAACGCCGGCATCACCATCGCCCGCTCGCCACTGTTCTGTGCCATGGATGCGGATTCGGTATTGGAAACCGATGCCCTGCTGCGCGCCACGCTGCCGTTCGTCGACGATCCCGAGCGTGTTGTCGTTGTCGGCGGGGCGATCCGGGTTGCCAATGGCAGCACATTCCGGGACGGCCGCGTGCTCGATGTGCGTCTGCCACGGCAATTGCTGCCGCTTATCCAGATCGTCGAATACTCCCGCGCCTTCGTCATAGCGCGCGTCGCCTGGAGCGGCCTGAATGCGCTTTCCCTGGTATCCGGCGCCTTCGGCGTCTTCGACCGCGAGATCGTGCTGGCGGTTGGCGGCTACCGGCGGGATACGGTCGGCGAGGATCTCGAGATCGTCGTTCGCATCCACCGCTACATGCGCGAGCACGGCCGGCCCTACCGCATCGCCTTTTCGCCGGAACCGGTGTGCTGGACCGAGGCGCCGAGCCGGCTGCGGGACATGCGGGTTCAGCGCGTGCGCTGGCAGCGCGGCGCGCTCGAGACCTATTTCAACCATGCGCGCCTCACCTTCAATCGCCGCTATGGCCGGCTCGGTCTGCTGGCCATGCCGCATATCCTGATTGTCGACGTCGCCGGCCCGCTTATCGAAGTTGCCGGCTACATTCTGCTGCCGCTGCTGTGGCTTTCCGGCCTCATTCATATGGGTTTTTTCGTCGCCTTCCTGGCGCTGACCATTCTGCTCGGCCTGGTCATCAGCATCGGGGCGTTGATTCTCGAAGAGTTCTGCCTGCGCCGCCATGCGAGCGCCTCGGCGCTGCTCAAGCTCTGCGGCGTAGCGGTACTGGAGAATATCGGCTATCGGCAGCTCGCCAATATTTGGCGCATTATCGGTTGGTATCGCTTCTTGCGCGGCAAGGGCGGCGACTGGGGCCATATTCAGCGGCGCGGCTTCGATGCCGAATAGGACGGTGCGATGACGGACGAAAGCGGCGGTCAGGATCCGCAATGGATCGAATTGCGACGGCACTATCTCGAAAGCGCCAGGGAGTCGGTCGCCGCGCTCGCTGCCTGGGTGCGCGGCGAGCCATCAGCCTTCGGCACGGCGGCCGAGGCCTGTCGGGCCATGCACAATCTCGCCGGCATGGCCGCAGCCTATGGCTTCCCGGCCCTCGGCGAAGCCGCGCGCAAGGCGGAGAAAGTCCTGGACGACGGCGCTCGGGGGGCGTTGACGGACAGGATCGCAGATCTTGAAAGGGCGCTAGCCGACGATCGCCTTGACGATTTCCGCCCGTAGCTCTTCCTGCTTCGGCGGCTTGACGAGGAAGCCGCTGATCTTGTGAATGCCGCCGCGCCTGAGATTGCGCGGCGTGTCCTTGCCGGTGAGCATGATCACTGGCACCTGCTTGTATTTCTCCACCTCGCCATAGCGCAGACGGCGCACGAGCGCGAAACCGTCCTGGTCGGGCATGGCGATATCGGCGACGATGACCTGCACCGGCACCTCGTCGGCCTTGAGCATGTCCATGGCCTGCTCGACACCCGGCGCCGTCAGCACCGCGGCCACGCCGATCTTTTCGAGCAGCCGCTTGGTGAAGCTGAGCGCGAATTCGTCGTCGTCAACCAACAAGATCGTAATCGCATTGAGTGAGCCGTTGCCCATTGCCCTGCCGCCTCCATGGGATCCGTTACGCACGTTACCCGATTAGCGGCCGGGGGCGACAAAAAACTGTCGCCGGCGAAGCTTGCGGACCCGACCGAAAGGCGGGTGGCAAGGCTCGCACACGGCATCAAATGGCGAGCGGCGTGGTGATACCGGGTCGTGCGGGCAAATGGGTCTTTATCATTGTCGTTTGGTATCACAGACGAATGCGCCAACGATTTCCGAAACTCCGGATATGAACCGGATTGATCGGAAATTGGTCTGGGATCATTCAGAGCTATCCGCACGAACGATGCCGTGAATTCTCAGAGCGAGGTCAAGACGAACACGGTCATCATGGCGATTGAGGTCGAGGGAGGTCAGTTTTCGACGTGATCAAGCCGGTATCGTACGGTCTTGTTATGAACACGAAGCGTTTCGGCGGTTTTTTGCTGCGAGCAATCGTTGTCGAAGAAGGCCCCCAGGGTCGCTGAAAGAATGCCATGATGCGCTTCGTCATAGTCGAGCACGGGACGCAGGACTTCGCCAATAAGCGTGCCGCCGGCCGCATCCTTGCGAACCGCCAGAAGCAGACCCAAAACCCCCAACTCGTCATAGGCGACAACTGTCCGCACGCCGAGCTTGGCAATCGCGAGAACCGATAAAGCGGCCTCCTGATCGGCATCGGCGTATCTCTGCGGCTCGCGACACAGCCCGCTAATTCCGCAATGGACACCGACGCCGGGAACCTTGTCTTCGATCTCGGCGACGATAGGTCGAATCATGGCATTGGCCTGATCGACACTATGAGCGGCGGCAATCGCCACGACCTTGTCTCCACGCCCACCGAGCAACTTGATCGAACCAAGGGCGTTTCGGCAAATGTCCCGGATCGACGCTCTGATACCCTCGACCTGTTGGCTGCCCCAGCCCTCGGTCTTAGCGGCACTGTCGAGTCCCTGGACCACGAAATGAAAAACCCGATGGCCGCCGTCCAGCTTGACGCCGAGCTCCTGCGCGCGAGAGATCGCCGTCTTGCGGACCTCGATCGAGCCATGCAGCAGATCCCAGAGAATTTCGTCCCGTGCCGCCGCTCTGGCCCGGCTTGCCGCGCGTTGCTCGATATGGCTTAGCGCGGCGGTCAAGGCGGCTTGGGTAATGGTAAGCTCGAAGGCTTCGTCGGGCCGTTCGTCGCCGATCATGCAAACCCAACCGAATCGGTCCGCGCCGGCGGTGACCTGGCGCAGCGACAGCCAGCGCTTGCCATGCGCCATGGTAATTGTCGAATTGCTTTGCGCGGGCAGTCGCTTGACAGTGTCGCCGATCACCGCCACCAGTCCGCGGATCCTCATGCGTCGCGGAAAGACGGCTAGCGGCTCAAGATCGTTCCCCAGCAGCGCCACCTGGCCAGCGCAGGCCTTGGCGACCATTCGGGCAATATCCTGTAGGCCCTTTCCGTCGAGCAGGGACTGGATCAACTCGTGTTGGGTGGCTCCGGACTTTCGGATCACGGCATATTGGTCCTGAAGCCTGATGTTCGCTTCCTTGTTTTCCGCCGCGCTCGATTCCAAGGCCTCGTAGAGACGCGCATTCTCGATCGCGATCGTCGCGAGATTGGCCAGGATGACAAGGCGTCGACTGTCCCATTCCGTAAAAACCGAAGCACGGCGGCGCCAAACCTCTAGCACACCAATCATATCGGTTTTCAGCCACATCGGCGCTCCGAGCGCGCAAGCGGAAAGAAATCCTGACTGATCGTCTTGCTACGCAAATAGTCATCGACCTTGACTGGCTTACCGCTGGCGAAAACGCGACCCGCAAGTCCCTCGCCTCGCCGCATGCGTAATCGTGCCGTGTCCACGGTGTCGTTGCCGGCGCAGGCCTTCATGACGATCTGGTCGTCTTCGCGGAGCAGAACGCCACAAATGTCGGCGTCGAGCAGACGTATGGTTTCGTGCGTGATGGTGAGAAGTATTTCCTCAATTACGACATTCCGAACACTATCGGAAAGGCCCGGGGATTTTTCGGCGTCTTTCCGGTGATCCTTAAGGCCTATGCATGGGTCATGAGCCTTGGCGCAGCAGGTTTGAAAGAAGCTGCACAGGTCGC
>CAZVDW010000638.1:0-3520 GCA_964625645.1 uncultured Rhodospirillaceae bacterium | reverse complement strand
TCCTCGGCCGCGTCGAGGGCCGGCACGCGCAGGCGGTTGAGCACGCTGCTGCCCTCCCAGTTGCCGCCCGCGGAAACGTCGTAGGCCTTCTTGAAAATGTGCGCGTCGGCGCCGAGGGCGGCTTCGATCTCGGCCTCGGACCAGACGTAGAATTTGCCTTCGACGCCCTCGCTGTCGGCGTCGAGGCTGGCGGCGAAGGCGCCGCCGTCCGTGCGCATTTCGCGCATCACCCAGTCGACGGTCTCGGCCACGCGGGCGGCGAAAAGCGGGTTGCCGGTGCTTTGCCAGACAAGGGTCAGCAGGGCGACGAGCTGGGCATTGTCGTAGAGCATCTTCTCGAAGTGGGGGACCAGCCATAGCGGGTCGGTGGAATAGCGCGCGAAGCCGCCGCCGAGGTGATCGTAGATGCCGCCCTGGCAGATGCGCTCGCAGGTGACGAGGATGGCCTGCGCGGCGGCAGCGTCGCCGTTGCGCAGCGCCGCCCGCCAGATCAGCTCGAAGAGCGCGCATTGGGGAAATTTGGGCGCCCCGCGCAAGCCCCCGAGAGTGGGGTCGATCTGGGCCAGCGCCTGGGCTGCGATGCGGTCGAGATCGGCAATGTCAGGCGCCGCTCCCGGGCGGCCGCGCTCGAGCTGGGCGAGGCCGTCGCGCAGGGCGTCGGCGTTGGCGCGGATGCGTGCCGGGTCGGCGCGATAGGTGTTCTCGATCGCGGTCAGAACCTGGGGCAGGCCGGGGCGGCCGAATTTGGCCTGCGGCGGGAAATAGGTGCCGCCCCAGAACGGCTCGCCCGCGGGGGTGAGGAACATGGTCAGCGGCCAGCCGCCATGCTCGCCGAGCAGGGCCAACGCGGTTTGATATATGCCATCGATATCAGGGCGTTCCTCGCGGTCGACCTTGACGCTAACGAACAGTCGGTTCAGGAGCGCGGCGACGCCTTCATCCTCGAAGCACTCATGGGCCATGACGTGGCACCAATGGCAGGCGGCATAACCGACAGAGAGCAGGATCGGCTTGTCCTCGGCGCGCGCCCGCGCCAGCGCTGCCTCGCCCCACGGCATCCAGTGGACGGGATTATCCTTGTGCTGCAACAAATAAGGGCTGGTCTCGGCAGCCAGTAAATTGGCGGACATGGATCCTCGACTCTCGCGCCGCGGCAGCCCTTGGCGGCTTTGTATTGATGTTTGTGACAGGATGAGGCGTCATTGCGCCGGGAGGCTGCGGGGCCACTCTACAAACCCGCGCCAGAGAAAGGAATGCCATGGTCGAGTCCGAAGCGAAGCCGGGCGCGTATTATCGCGCCCACGTGTTCTGCTGCACCAACCGGCGAGATGCCTCCGATCCGCGCGGCTGCTGCCACGACCGGGGCGGCACCACGCTGCGTAACTATATGAAGGCAAAAGCGAAAAAGATAGGTATCGAGGGCGTGCGCATCAACAATGCGGGCTGCCTCGACCGTTGCGAGGAAGGGCCGGCCATGGTGGTCTATCCGGACGGCGCCTGGTATCGCTGCGAGACCCGCGAGGATGTGGATGAGGTGCTGCAATCGCACCTGGTCGACGGGGTGCCGGTAGCGCGATTGCTGCTTCCGGACCGTGATGCGTGAGTGACGCGGCGCATCACACGATCGTCGCGCTGTCGACCGCGCCGGGGCCGGCTGGGATAGCGATACTGCGGCTGTCGGGCCCGGCGGCCGGCACGGTGCTGGAGGAAATGGCCGGAGTCTTGCCATTGGCGGGGGAGGCCCGGCGGGCGCGCCTGGCGCGGCTTTGCGCGCCCGGTTCCGGCGAGGCCATCGACCAGGCCCTGGTGCTGTGGTTTCCCGGCCCGCGCAGTTTTAGCGGCGAGGATATGGCGGAGCTCCACGTGCATGGCGGTGAGGCGGTAGTCTCGGCCTGCCTCGGCGCGGCGCTTGCGCTCGACGGCGTACGACTGGCCGAGCCCGGGGAGTTCAGCCGCCGGGCGTTCATCAACGGCAAGCTCGACCTGACCGAGGCCGAAGGTCTGGCCGACCTGGTCGGCGCCGAGACCGAGGCCCAGCGCCGCCAGGCCCTGCGCCAGCTTGACGGTGCCTTGGGGCGCCAATACGGAGCCTGGCGCGAGCGCTTGGTGGGGGCGCTTGCCCATGTCGAGGCGGCGTTGGATTTCGCCGATGAGGCCTTGCCCGACGACCTCCTGGCAAAGGCCGCGCCGGCCGTGGCGGGGGTGGGCCGCGAGATTGCCGCGCATCTCGACGACGGCCGCCGCGGCGAGCGCCTGCGGAGCGGCTTGGCGGTCGCGGTCGTGGGGCCTCCGAATGCTGGAAAATCCAGTATTATCAATCAGTTAACGAATCGCGACGTGGCCATCGTCAGTCCCGCGGCAGGGACCACGCGGGACGTGATCGAGGTGCATCTGGACCTTGGCGGCGTGGCGGTCGTGGTGGCGGATACGGCGGGTCTGCGCGACGGCGGCGATGCCATCGAGGCCGAGGGGGTGCGCCGTGCCCGCGCCCGCGCGGCGGCCGCGGACCTGGTGGTGGCAGTGTTCGACGCGACGACCGTGGGCGGTCTTGACGAAGACGCTTTGTCGCTCGTTGGATCCGATGGTCTTGTGGTGCTGAACAAGGCGGATCTGGTGGCCGGGGCACTGCCGTCACGGGTCGCGGGCCACGTGGCCGTCGCGACATCCTGCGTCAGCGGCGACGGTATCGCTGCCCTGGTCTCGGCAATCGCCAAAACCGTGGGGTCGGTGGCTGGCGAGGGCGCGCCGCTGACCCGCGCCCGGCATCGCGCGGCGCTGAGCGAGTGTCTGGCGAGCCTGGAACGGTTTGGCGAGGCCGCGGCGCCCGAGCTGGCGGCGGAGGATTTGCGCCAGGCCATGCGCAGCCTGGGGCGGATCATCGGTCGGGTCGATGTCGAGGATATTCTTGATGCGATCTTCGCCGAGTTCTGTATCGGCAAGTGATATCAGCTTGTATTGATAGGACTTCATTTGCTGGCCCGAGGCGGCCTTCCGGATGCGTTGCGGTACGGTGATCGGCGCGATGATGAGGCATCTGGTGCGTCGGGAGCGGAATGGGTAGTGGCGACGCTAAGCACTCAGGCCAAGAATGCAACATATAGTATGGCCTTATTGACATGACGCAATATGTACGGTATTAGAAATAAGAATCCGACTCGGTTATGAGTTCTGGCTTGACTGCAACCGAGCCGCGTGTTAGCGACCGCCACTTTGTGGGAGGCGAAGGCCATCATGACACTCGGATTCGCTCGGAAGCAACTACACAAATTTGTAGATTGGTGGACGTTGGAAGACTACGAGGCCGCCAAAGAGCAAGCTACCGAAGATATAGTTTCTCGATATGCTCGTGGAAGTGTATTGGTCCAGAATGGCTCAGTTATTGATGAAGCGGAGCACGCGGCTTTGGTGAAGCGTGGCGATTTGGCGTTCGACAAACTAAAGAAAATCTTTGGGCGGACTTAGTCTTACTACCCATGAGTCAACAGATGCCGAGTTTCGATGATTTTGCAAATTTGTATGC
>CAZVDW010000637.1:0-2587 GCA_964625645.1 uncultured Rhodospirillaceae bacterium | reverse complement strand
TCGTCCTGCGGCTCGGTTGCGGGTTGCGCTCAAGTCCAGATGATCTAAGCTGGTGCTCGCCAAGCACTGGCCCGACGTGCCGTTGCGGGTTGCGCTCAAGTCCAGATGATCTAAGCTAGATCGGCCTTAAGTCCTTAAAATTGCCTGGACTTAGGGCCGTTTCCTTGCGCAAAAACACCCCTGACATGCCTAAAACAGGACCAGTTGGTCCGGTTTTTCAGGCGATCCGGCGCGGCGCCCTTGAAACGTTGTGATGTTTTCATATTGCTTGTCGGTAATGGTCAGGACGTGAACCGAGCCATCCTCCGGGACGCTACCGGCGATCTTCCGTTCCATCGTCTGGGCGGCGTCGCGGCCCGTGAGAAGCCGATAATATACCGAGAACTGGGCCATGTGAAAGCCTTGGTCCAGCAGGAAATTTCGGAACGTAGTGGCTGCCTTGCGTTCCTTTTTCTCGACAACGGGCAGATCGAACATGACAAGCATCCACAAGGTTCTGTACCCGCTCATCCAGGTGTCGCGATCACGGATCACCGCATTAAAGTAGATGGCCGGGCCGGCGCGCTTGCGGCAGGGCCAAGCCCTCGCATTTATTGGCTAGGCTGGCGGTCAAGGACTGGGCCAGCCGAGCGAGGCAAATAACGAGGGGCGACGCGCCGGATTCCGCCACCAGGTCTTGTCGTAGCACGGCGGCGAGGCACCGCTTCCGCTCGGGGTCCAAAAGCGCTTCCGCGCCCGCGTCCTCGTCCACGAGTTGGCGGGCAATCGAATCCACAAAGGGGCGGAATGGCTCCATGAGGTCGTCGACCAAGGCGAAGGCGTTGACCCTGCTGCCATGGTGCAAGCCCAGGGCTGGATGCAGGCCCGCCCCGCAAATGGCGCGCGCGGTCGCCGCCCGCAAGACGGTATAGCCGTAGTTCAAATATGCATTGGCGTCGGCGGCGAAACGATTACGCCGGAAGTCCTTTGCCATTAAGGCGGGCCAGTAATGCCGCGCCGCTTGAGCCTCCATGTTGTCCGGGTCTCCGGACTTGACGCGGCGTTCCAACACGCCCAGTTCGTTCAGCTTCGAGTGGTCCGGCTCGTGGTACCCTAGCACCGCTGCCTGATTGGCGATCTTCGCCTTCACCAAGCGCTGCCAAAGGCGTTTTTTCAGGGGCGCGCTGGCCGCGATCTGATCCCTGAGCACGCCAGCGGCTTCATAATGACCGCCGAAAGGCAGCGTGAAGGCGCACGGATGCCAGTTAGGCCCGCAAGTGATGATTATTGCTTTGCGATTGGCGAGTTCCGCAATCAGCCGGGTCGATAAGGTGGCTTGCGGCCCCGACATGATTAACGCTGTGATGTCGTCCAACGGCACCCGGCCAAGTTCGGTGGCCCCCTCGCTCACTTTCAAGAACCCGCGATGGACCGAGAGGTGACGGCCGGCCTCGGCCACCTCGACTATGCCGCCGATCATGACGGCCTATCGCCTCCCTTCAGAATCCGGCCATCCGGCGAGACACGGAGCTTACGCAGTCCCGCCGGTCCCAGAACATTGATGCTTATGTATTGCCCTGATGGGTCGGTCGCGTGATGCGGCTTGAGGTCGAGTTTGTTGTTGGTCGTGCTGAAGCCGGCGACACGCATGATCCGCGTCATGCCGGCTTCTTCGTAGGAGACCATGTCATTCTTGAAAACGCGCATGATGAAGCTGGCCGCCGGGTGGGGTTTCTTGGCGGCCTTGTCGGGCAGGCCGCCTATCGTTTCGGAATAAGCCCAGTACGCGCCCCGCCATTCGAATTCGCCAATCCTCCACTTGCCTGGCTTGCCCTTCGGCACGCGCCAGATGTCGCAGCAGACATAGGAATCCGGCGCGTAACCCTTGTACAGAGCGGACGGCACCGGTCCAACCGTTTGATTGGCGACCAATATGCGTACGCGTCTTATGCCGTGTTTTTTTCCATATGCTGCCAGTGCCGGCTCGTGCTTTTCGCCGGTCGCCTCAGCTTTGGCCAGATGTTCAAGAATCGCCGCCCTGAGCCTCACGTCGCGTATTGCGCCACATTCCTTGGGCTTGAGAACAAACAGCGGCTTGCGGGTAACGAGGCCATGATCGGTGAGGTTCCGGTCTCGCTGGTCATCGCTAACGAAGCCATAGGCCGTCTCCCTGTACATCCGCCCCTGAATGCCGTGGTCCGGTTTGAAGGAGACCACGATTTCGGGAATACGTGCCCTAATGGCCGCCGAAAACTTCGGATCGAGCTCCGGAACCGCCAGATGCAAGATGTCATCCGCGCCGCGCGCACTCAGCCGGCTAACCTCGTTAAGCACCGCCCGGTCAGTGAGCGCAATCACTGCGGCATCAACCGCGTGGTGGCGATGGTCCTCCCGGCTTTTTTTGTTGGCGTCAGCGAGAATACCGTTGAGACCCCACTTGCTGCGAACCAACGCCGTCAGGCGGCCTGGATTGGGGACTAGGCGATCCACACCTTCCAACGCGCTCAGATAGCGCTGCGCGACCCGCGCCATGTATGCCGTATCGGTCAGTTGCCGAGCGATGAAGCCACCATCTTTCTCGTAGCGCTCCATCGCGTTCGGCCCGAAG
>CAZVDW010000636.1:0-6165 GCA_964625645.1 uncultured Rhodospirillaceae bacterium | reverse complement strand
GACACCTTCGGTGCCTTCGTCCGGATTGTCGAGATTGAGCGTGGGCGGCACGATCTGGTCGCGGATCGCGAGGATGCAGAAAATCGCCTCGACCGCGCCGGCGCCGCCGAGCAGGTGCCCGATCGCCGATTTGGTGCTGCTCATCGACGCGCCGCTGAGATCGTCGCCCAGCACGCGCTTGACCGCGCCGAGCTCGATCGTGTCGGCCATGGTCGACGTGCCATGCGCGTTGACGTAATCGATATCGCCGGGCGCGAGACCGGCCTTCTTCAACGCCATGCGCATTGCCAGTTCGGCGCCCTTGCCCTCGGGGTGCGGCGCGGTGACGTGATAGGCATCGCCCGACAGGCCGTAACCGGTGACTTCGGCGTAGATCGTCGCGCCGCGCGCCTTGGCGTGTTCGTATTCCTCGAGCACGACCACGCCCGCGCCTTCGCCCATGACGAAGCCGTCGCGGTCCTGGTCCCAGGGCCGCGAGGCGCGCTCGGGCTCGTCGTTGAAATTGGTCGACAAGGCGCGGGCGGCGGCGAAGCCGGCGATGCCGAGGCGCGAGATGGCCGCCTCCGAGCCGCCGGCGATCATGACGTCGGCGTCGTCCAGCATGATCATGCGCGCCGCGTCGCCGATGGCATGGGCGCCGGTCGAGCAGGCCGTGACCACGGAATGGTTGGGGCCCTTGAAGCCGTAGCGGATCGAGACCTGGCCCGAGGCGAGGTTGATCAGGCAGCTCGGGATGAAGAACGGGCTGAGGCGCCGCGGCCCCTTTTCGTGGAGCACGATCGAGGCCGCCTCGATGCTCGGCAGGCCGCCGATGCCGGAGCCGATGAGCACGCCGGTGCGCTCGCGCTCGGCGGCGCTCTCCGGCGTCCACCGCGATTGCTCCACCGCTTGCGTCGCGGCGGCAATGGCATAGTGGATGAAGGGGTCCATCTTGCGCTGTTCCTTGCGCGCGATGTAGGCGTCTGGGTCGAAGGCGTCGGGCTCCTCGCCGCGCGGCACCTGGGCGGCGATGCGGGCGCTGAGGTCCGTGGTCTCGAAGCCATGGATGGCGGCCACGCCCGATTCGCCCGCGATCAGGCGCCGCCAAGTGGCATCGACGCCGCAGGCCAGCGGCGAGATCATGCCCATGCCGGTCACCACAACCCGTCTCATGAGCCCTCGACCTTTGCCTGGGCCGTCACCTGCCGCGGCTCAGGCCTGCTGTTTGATGTAGTCGATCGCGTCCTGAACGGTGACGATCTTGTCGGCCGCATCGTCCGGGATCTCGCAGCCGAACTCTTCTTCGAAAGCCATCACCAGCTCGACGGCATCGAGGCTGTCGGCGCCGAGGTCGTCCATCAGGCTGGCGCTCTCGGTAACCTTGGCTTCGTCGATCCCGAGGTGCTCGACGACAATCTTCTTGACCCGATCGGCGACGTCGCTGCCGTCACTCATGGCACACCCTCTCTTAAGCGTTCCTGATTACCCTCTGGCCCGGCTTCCTGCGGGCCGCCGGGTGGTAGCATACTTGACTCGCCATTGCCAGACGAGCGTGGCCCTATATCATCGCCATGCCGCCATTGACGTGCAAGGTCTGGCCGGTGACGTAGGCGGCCTCATTGGAAGCGAGATATACCGCGGCGCCGGCGATGTCGTCCGGCGCCCCAAGGCGGCCGGCCGGGATCGCCGCCAGCAGGCGCTGGTGCTGGGCCTCGTCGAGGGCCCGGGTCATGGCGGTGTCGATAAAGCCCGGCGCGATGCAGTTGGCGGTGATGCCGCGCACCGCGACCTCGCCGGCCAGGGACTTGCTGAAGCCGATCAGGCCCGCCTTCGAGGCGGCATAGTTGGTCTGGCCCGGATTGCCGGTGACGCCGACGATCGAGGTGATGTTGACGATGCGCCCCCAGCGCCGCTTCATCATGCCCCTGAGGGCGCCGCGGCAGAGCCGGAAGCTGGCCGTGAGGTTGACGGCGAGCACCCGGTCCCAGTCCTCGTCCTTCATGCGCAGCACCAGGGTGTCGCTGGTCAGGCCGGCATTGTTGACCAATATGTCGAGACCGTCGAGGGCGGCATCGGCGGCGGCCGGCAGCGCCGCCACGGCCGCGGCATCCGCCAGGTCGCAGGGCAGCACCGCTGTGCGCTCGCCGAGCAGCGCGGCCAAGGCGTCGAGCGCCTCGCGCCGCGTGCCCGACAGCGCCACATGCGCGCCCGCGCCATGCAGGGCGCGGGCGATGGCACCGCCGATTCCGCCCGAAGCGCCGGTCACCAGCGCGCCTTTTCCAGCCAGGTCGAACATGGGCCTAATCTTGCACCTCAGCGATAGCGTTTACAATTGGCCGATAAGCGATTCGACCTCGCCCGGGGCCAGCACCGCAGTGCCGCTCAGCGCCTTGTCGATACGCCTGGCCAGATTGGCGAGCACCTTGCCGGCGCCGAGCTCGACCAGGCTGTCGACATCGCTTGCCATCATCGTCAGCACGCATTCGCGCCAGCGCACCAGACCGGTCACCTGCTCGACCAGCAGTGTGCGAATGGCCTCCGGCTCAGCCACCGGCGCGGCCGTGACATTGGCGATCAGCGTCGGCCGAGGCGCGGCAATGGTCACCGCGGCCAGGGCCTCCGCCATGACCTCGGCCGCGGGCGCCAGCAGCGCGCAATGGAACGGCGCGCTGACGGGAAGCGACATGGCGCGCCGCGCACCACGCTCGGAGGCCAGCGCCACCGCCTGCTCGACCGCGGCCGCGGCGCCGCTGAGCACGACCTGGCCGGGGGCGTTGTCGTTGGCGACCTGGCAGACACCGCCGCCGGCCGCCGCCGCATCCTTGGCCAGCGCGCGCACCGCCTCGAGATCGAGGCCGAGCACCGCCGCCATGGCACCATCGCCAACCGGCACCGCGCCCTGCATGGCCTGGCCGCGGCGGCGCAACAGCCGCGCCGTGTCGGCGAGGCCAAGCGCACCGGCGGCGGCCAGGGCGGAATATTCGCCAAGCGAATGACCGGCCACGAACGCCGCCCTATCGGCCAGGGCCACGCCGCCCTCGCGCTCGATCACGCGGACCACGGCAAGCGAGGTCGCCATCAGCGCCGGCTGGGCGTTCTCGGTCAGGGTCAGCTCGTCCTCGGGACCTTCGAAGATCAGCCGCGTCAGGTTCTCGTCGAGGGCATCGTCGACTTCCTGGTAGACCTCGCGCGCGGACGCGAAAGCGCCATACAGCTCACGCCCCATGCCCACCGCCTGCGACCCCTGACCGGGAAACACGAACGCTCGCGCCATAGCCGTCCCCTGTGCAATTTCAGGGACCCAGAACTAGCGGGGCCGTCCCTCATGTCAAGTCGCTCCGGCAGGTCAGCGATCCCTAACCCACTAATATAAGGCGAATATATCGAATAGAATGATAGGTAAAACGAGTGTTCTTATATCACGATAACCGTTGGAGTAGCTTTATTCTTCCTAATGTGCTATTATAAGTAATGTTTGGCTGCAGGTGAGGCCGGCAGATGTCCGCAAGATTGGAGATCAGAGACGGCGAGCCCCATTGGTGGGCCAGCCCCGACATATGGGTCGTGCCGGGCGAGGATCCGAACGGCTCGCCGGGCACGCCGATCGCAGGTCGGCAGGCCTTTCTGTGGGGCCGGGTACGCAATACCGGCGACGAGGCAGCCGGCGGAGCGCGTGTCAATTTTTACTGGGCGGACCCTTCGGTCGGCGTGCTGCGGAGCCGGGCCAGCTTCATCGGCTTCGGCTTTGTCGACCTGGCGCCGGGAGAGCAAAAGGACGTGTTGTCGCTGACCCCGTGGCTGCCGACGATCGTCAACAACGGCCACGAATGCCTGGTCGCCGAGGTGATTCACCCCGGCGATCCTCTGCCGCTGCCGCTTCCCGACGCCTTTATGCCGACCGAGTTTCACCAAGTCGCTCAGCGCAATATCACCGTCGTTGCGATGGGCCAGCAGATGCTGAGCTTGCCGGTGCAGGTCGCGGCGCCGAAACGCGCCCCGCGGAAGGCGGATATCTGTATCGAAATCGGCGGCAAGCTGTCACCGGCGATGCTGCAACAGCTGGGACTGGAGAAGTACGAGGCGATCGACGAGCCCGTGCTCGAGGCCGGGCTTGTCAGGCAGCCCGGCTGCCCGCGGCCAAAGTCGGCTATCGGTGAGACGCACATCGCCGTGGCCCTGGAGCCTGGCGAAGCCGCTGCCGTCTATTTGATTCTGGCCGCGGCCAAGATCGCTCGCGGCAAGTATCAGCTCGTCCATGTGCTCGACCGGTCAGGCGAAAACCTGCACGGCGGCGTCACCTTCGTGGCCGTCGGCGAATAGGGGAGCTGAGACCAATGGCCGCCACACCGATGGCAATCAGGCGGCGGCCGTTCGCGGTCGAGCCGCTGACGCAGATCATGCTGCCGGATGGAATTTTCGATGCGGCGATATTTCAGCAGCTGATAACCTGCTTCTTCACCAACACCTCGGACACCGCGCTGAACGACGTCGAGATCTATCTGGAAAGCGTCGGCGACCCGGGAATCCTGCCGACAGCGCAGTCACACCACTTCGACCAGATCGCGCCGGGAGCCTCGGTCCGCCTCGCATGGCTGGCGAATTTCCAGAATGCCAGCCCCGGCAAGAAACTGGTGAGCTTTATCGCACAGGCGCAGGGCATGTCGCTGGTAAGGCAAATCAAGCGGATATTCGTCTCCCGGACCAGCTACGACGAGGCCAGTGAAACCTTCTTCTGCGAAGTGGAAGAGGGCACGCTGGAGGTCAACCGGATGGCAGTCATCGGGCCCCGCGACCAATGGTCGCGCTGCGGCGACAGAAAGGACCAATGCCATCCACCACTGGGCCCCTGGGTTCCCGCCCGCATGACCATGGTTTTCCATCCCAACCCCGGTTACGAGGGCCTGCATGGCGACCTTCCCTTCAGCGACCCGTGGTGGAAGATACTGGCCTGGATCGTTGCCGCCATCGCTGCGATCGTCGCCATTGTCGCCGCCATCGCGGGTTACGGCACCGCTTTCGGCTCGGTCGGCGGAACCTTCGACGAGACCGAACCGAGTGTCGATTGCTGCGAGCCCGACGTCGAGGGCACCGCCGAGGGAACCGAGCTCAGTATCGCCGGGGTCGCCTCCATCGTCGCCATCACCGCGGTTGCCGTGGGGCTGTCCGACGATGCGGATCCTTGGTGGCGAGGCCAGGAGGCGACGCCGCCGCAGACCGGCGAGGTCACCATCGCCGAGACGGTCGATGTCAGGTTCAAATATCCGGACGGCGCCCCCAATGCCGGTATCGCCTACCCGGTCGCGGTCGCCTGGGATTATGCCCGCGTCACCAGCGGCCAGACACACACGCACTCTGTCGCCGAGACCCGAACCAGCGAGCATGTCAGCGACGGCATCGATGTCTCGGTGCCTGCGGAGCACGATGCCTTCGCCGGGCCGCTGCTGATCGAGGCGCGCTTCCGAACCGCCGATCGAACGCTCTATCATGGCGACGACCTGTACGCCTTCGCCATCCTGCGCTCGCCGGACTCGCCGGGCCAAATGTTCTTCGTAGTGCCCCTCGTAGATGACGGCCTGAGCTCGGATGCGGCTGCCAACGACGGTGTCTACAGCGGCCTGGCCGATCTCGAGGCGCTGTATCCCCGCTTGCTCAAGGCCGGGCTCAAGCTCGAAGGGCTTTGGCGGGTCTACGTCTTTGCCCAGGATGTGAACGATGCCAGCGAGGACATGCTGCCCGAGATTGCGGCCACACATATCGGCGGCTTCCCGATCGCCAGCCCGGTGCACATCACCTTCGACCCCTCGCTGCCCTGCCCGATGAGAGCGCAGGCGACCGTGACGGTGGCCGCCTGATCGCCGCCCGGGTCGGAGCACTGGAGAGGCGTTGACAAGGCCGCATCGCGGCAGCTCGCGACACCCTTGCAGAGGGCAGCGAAATCGCTATAGTGCGCGCCTCGTTTTCCGGCGCGCGACCGCTGAACCCTGCCGCGTGCCAAGAATACCGGATCCCGCAGGCGATCCACCACGCACCCCGTGCGATTTGAGGAGCCGTTCATGCCGCTCTACGAGAGTGTGTTTATCGCGCGCCAGGATATTCCGGCGCAGGAAGTCGAAGCGCTGACCGAGCGCTTCCAGGGCATCGTATCCGAGCTTGGCGGCGAAATCGCCCGGCGCGAATATTGGGGCC
>CAZVDW010000635.1:0-3209 GCA_964625645.1 uncultured Rhodospirillaceae bacterium | reverse complement strand
CTCGACCCGGCCCTGCTCAGGCCCGGCCGCTTCGACCGCCATGTCACCCTCGAGCTTCCCGACCGGCCGGCGCGCGAGGCCATTCTTGCCGTGCATACACGAAAAGTGCCTGTCGCCGGCGATGTCGATCTCGCCACCGTCGCCGCCGGCACGCCGGGCTTCTCCGGCGCCGACTTGAAGAACCTCGTCAACGAGGCTGCCATGGCGGCCGCGCGCGACGGCGCTGACAGCGTCTCCATGGCGCATTTCGACGCCATGCGCGACCGCCTGCTCATGGGCTCGGTACGCACCCTCGCCATCCAGCCCGAGGAGCGCCACCGCCTGGCGGTGCACGAGGCCGGCCACACCGCCGTGGCGCATTTCCTGGCCAAGGCCGATCCGCTCTACAAGGTGACGATCATCCCGCGCGGCCGGGCGCTCGGCGGCACCCACATGCTGCCCGAGGTCGAGCGCCATACCCTGCCGGAAGAGTACTTGCATGACCGCCTGGCGGTGACCCTCGGCGGGCGCGTCGCCGAGCTGATGCTGATCGGCTCGGCAAGCTCCGGCGCCGACGACGATATTGCCCAGGCCACCAAGCTCGCCCGCGCCATGGTGACACGCTGGGGCATGGCAGAGGAGGTCGGCCCGGTCGACCTGCGCCAGGGCGAAGAACACCCCTTCCTGGGGCGCGAGATCGCCCAGCCGCGGCAATACAGCGAAACCACCGCGCACGAGGTCGACGAGGCCATCGCCCGCCTCGTCGGCAACGCCGAAACCCGCGCGGCAGAGGTTATCGAGGCCCATCGTGAGCCTATCGAGACCCTGGTCGCGGCGCTCGAAGAGCAGGAGACCCTCGACCGCGCCGCCATCGACCACCACCTCGGGGCAGCGAGCGGCATCGACGCCGCGGCGGAATAGGGCGGCCTCAGCCGGACTTGACCGCGATCTTCTTGGTCTTGCGCTTGGCCTTGGCGGGCTTGGGCACGGTGACGTGGAGGACGCCGTTGCTGAACTTGGCGGCGATCTTGGCCGGATCGATGTCGCGCGGCAGCGTGATGGTGCGCCGGAACGAGCCGTAGGCCCGCTCGACCAGATGATAGTCCTTCTTCTTCTCCTCCTTCTCGTCGCGCTTTTCGCCCTTGATCGTCAGCACGCCCTCGTCAAGCTCGACCGTGATATCCTTCTCCGCGATGCCCGGCAGCTCGGCGCTGACCTCGAAAGCGTCGTCGGTCTCGCTGACGTCGATGGCCGGCGCCAGCATGCCGGTGCCGCTCTCGCCCTCCTGCATGCCGCGCCCGAAAGCGGTCAGCATGCGGTCGATTTCCCCGTGCAAGGCGTGGAAGGGGTCGGCCTTCGGGTCGCCGACCCGCCACGGCCTGTTCCATAACGATGGCAGCATGGCTCTGATCCTCCTGGTTGCTACAGCGGATCGCCGATCGCGTCGTCCGGCAGAACCGGCGACCGCTTCCATACACACCGTCACGCTAGCCTGATCGCGCGTAAGGCGCATTGACGCTGGTCAAACGGGCACGGCCGGGAAACTGGTGGGAAAGCGATAATTCAGCTATCTATGTCCGTGTGGCATGTGGAAAGAATGCTTGCCTGGGGAGGATAACATGCGTCGGATCCCTCTATTCGTCTCGGCAGCGATAGCGTTGATAACGGCGGGGTCGCTTGCGGGCATCGCGCCGCTCTCGGCCTGGCTGCCGCTGCCGCACTGGCTTCTCTGGATCGTTGCCTTGGTGTCCGCAGCCGTCGCCATCAACGAGATCCTCGGCAAGCCCGTGCCGTTCTTGCGCTGGTCCTTTCTGCGCATGCTGTTCGGCATCAAGACCTTGTTGACCGAGTGGCAGGTTGGCGACGGGCGCGAGGCTCGGGTAGCCGAAAAGGTTTTGAGCAGCGCGCGGCGCGGCGACGCGGACGATGTCGTGCGGACGATCGATGAGTTTGCCTATCAAGATAGCTTACTCATCAATGTCGGAGACAAGAAGGGTGCCATCCTCGATGCGGCGCTGCAGCGCGCTCAACCCACAACAATCCTCGAGCTTGGCGCCTATGTCGGCTACAGCGCCATACGGATGGCGCGCAGGCTGCCGCCGGAGGGGCGCCTCTTTTCCGTCGAGTTCAACGAAGACAACGCCGCCATTGCACGCAAGATCATCGACCATGCGGGCTTGAGCGAGCGCATAGAGGTTGTCCTCGGCACCCTCGGTGACGGCGGCCAAACCCTCGGCCACCTGGAATCCGTCTGCGGCTTGACGGCGGGCGGCTTGGATCTTGTCTTCATCGATCACGCCAAAGACGAATATCTGCCGGACCTTCAGAGGATTCTCGAAAAAGGCTGGCTTCACAGCGGCAGCATTGTGGTTGCCGATAACATCAAGGTGCCCGGCGCGCCAGAATATCATGCCTATATGAAGGCGCAGGAGGGGAAGCTGTGGCGCTCCAAGGAGCACAAGTCGTTTGCGGAGTACCAATCGGTAATTCCCGACATGGTGCTCGAATCGGATTACATTGGGGGTTGAGGTAGCGGAAATCGTCCATTGCTGAAATAGGAATGCCATGCCCCGGCCGCGTCCCTTGAAGCCTTCGGCGCTGAGGCGCCGCGTCGCACGCTCATCGTTGCGCTTCCGCAATACCGCCCAGCTTGCCGACCTCGACGAGGTGATCGGCCAGCCGCGGGCGACGGAGGCGCTCGATTTCGGCATTGCGATCGACCAGCCCGGCTTCAATCTCTTTGCCTACGGCCCGGCGGAGACCGGCTTGCGCCAGGTGGTGCGCCGGGCGCTCGATGCCCATGCGCGGGGCAAGCCGGTGCCGCACGACTGGGTCTATGTGTTCAATTTCGACGACCCGCACAAGCCGCTCGCCATCACCCTGCCGCCGGGCCGCGGTAGCGCCTTTCGCGGCGACATGGAACAGCTCGTCGAGACCCTCGGCAGTACCATACCGGCCGCCTTCGACAGCGAGGAATACCGTGCCCGCGTCAGCGCCTTCGAGGACGAGGTGAAGGCGGTCCAACAAGCTGCGCTGAAGGACATCGAGGAACGCGCGCGGGCGCAGCATATCGCCCTGATCAACACCCCGGTCGGCATGGGCTTCGCGCCGGTCAAGGGCGACGAAGTGATTAGTCCGGAAGTCTTCGCCAAGCTACCGGCAGCTGAGCGCGGGCGCATCACCAGGCAGATCGAGGCGCTGCAGGAGGATCTGCAGAACGCCATGCGCGA
>CAZVDW010000634.1:0-2722 GCA_964625645.1 uncultured Rhodospirillaceae bacterium | reverse complement strand
GCCCTGGGTATTCGGCGTGTTCCCCAACTACACCATGGCGCGTTCGAAGGACCTCATGGGGTGGACCTATTACACCTCGAACAACATGCGCTTCCAGGATTTCTATCGGGCAAGCTAAGTAAGCCGCCGGAGACAGGCCGGGCCGCGTCAGCGGCCCGGCATCCTGGCGCGTATAACCTATGACGAATAATTCAGTCGACGACGCAGGCGCTCGCGCCGCGCTGGCGGACCGTCCGCGCCTCGAAGCCCATCTCGCCCGGCTGCGCTACCTGATCGATGTGTTGCGCTCGCGCCCGCTCTTCGCCGTCGGCTATATCATCGTCATAGCGGTGGTCCTGATGGCGGTGTTCGCGCCCCTGATCGCGCCCTACCCGCCGGAGACGGCAAATCCGGATGACTTTCTCCAATCGCCCAGTTGGCGCCATCTCCTCGGCACCGACGCCACCGGCATGGATATTTTCAGCCGCATCATCTATGCGCCGCGCATCGACCTCACCATCGCCATCGCCGGCACCGCGATCTCGGCGGTCATCGGTTCGCTGATCGGCGCCGCGATCGGCTATTATCAAGAGACCGGCGGCATGGCGAGCTTCTTTTCCGGTTTCGTCATGCGCTCGGCCGACGTGCTGCAGGCCTTTCCGGTATTCGTCTTCGCCATCGCCCTGGTGGCGATATTCGGGCAGAGCCTGCAGAGCATCATCGCCGCCATCGCCTTTTTGAACATCCCGATTTATCTCCGCCTGATGCGCAGCCAGGTGATGTCGATCCGGCGCATGCGCTTCGTCGAGGCGTCTTATGTCGCCGGCACGCCGGACCGGTATATTATCCTGCGCCATGTCATTCCCAATTCGATGGCGCCGGTGCTGGCCCAGCTTTCGGTCAATATCGGCTGGTCTGTATTGCTCACGGCGGGTCTCAGTTTCGTCGGCGCCGGCGTCGTCGCGCCGACGCCTGAATGGGGCAGCATGATCGCCTCGGGATTCCAAAACATCATCACCGGCCAGTGGTGGCCGTCGGTATTCCCGGGCATCGCACTTGCGGTCACCGTGTTCGGCTTCGCCCTGGTCGGCGCCAGCGTCGAAGTATTGGCCGATCCGGCGCGGCGGCGCGCCCTCGCCGGCGACATGCGCGAGCGCCGCGCCAAGCGAGCCTGACATGCGGGTATTGCGTTACATCGCCAAGCGCATGATTTTCATCGGGCCGCAGCTCTTCGGCATCACGCTGGTCAGCTTCTTCCTGGTCAAACTCATCCCCGGCGATCCGGCGGTGATGATGCTGGGGCCGCTGGCGACCGAGAAGACGCTTACCGAATTGCGCACGGAGATGGGCCTCGACAAGTCGCTGCCCGAACAATTCTTCATCTATATCGAAAATCTGGTGCTGCGCGGCGATCTCGGCACCTCGTGGCAGACCACGCGCCCCGTCACGGAAGACCTCTTCCTGCGCATGCCGGCGACGCTCGAGCTGATCACCCTCGGCCTGTTGCTCGGCCTCCTCATCGGCGTGCCGCTGGGTGTCGGTGCGGCCTATCTGAAGCGCGGCGTGCTCGCCAAATTCTCCGATTATTACGGCCTTCTCGCCGGCGCCCTGCCCGACTTCTGGCTCGGCCTGGTGTTGATCTTTTTCTTCTACACGCTGCTCGGCTGGGTGCCGCCACCGCTCGGCCGCCTCGACTTCTTCACCATCGCGCCGCCGGCGGTGACCAACGCGCTGATCATCGACAGCCTGTTGGACGGCAATTGGGCGGCGCTCGGCTCGGCCGCCGGCCATCTCATCCTGCCGGTGGTTACGCTCGGCCTGATCTCAGGCGGCCCGATCCTCAAAATGACGCAATCGACGATGGATCGCATGCTCGAATCCGATTACAGCCGCTATGAGGAAATGTGCGGCCTGCCGAAATCGATCATCGTCCGCCATGCGCTGCGCAATTCGTTGCCCTCGGTGGTCACCATCGTCAGCGTGCTCTACGGCTTCCTGATCGGCGGCGCGGTGCTGGTCGAGATCGTCTTCAGTTGGGGCGGCGCCGGGCAGTATGCCGTGCAGGGCGTGCTCAACGCCGACATCAATCCGGTGCTCGGTTTCGTCTTCTTCGCCGCGGTGCTGTCGCTGATCATCTATCTCATCGTCGATCTGATTTATTTCGCCATCGACCCCAGGGTGCGGGGCTGAGCATGGCGAGCAATCCCGAAACCGGCGCGATCCTCAATATCGCGGGCCTCTACGTCTCCTACCCGGTCTACGAGACCGCCCCGGTGCGCGCACTGAAGGGTATCGATCTCAAGGTCCGCGAGGGCGAAAATATCGGCCTGGTCGGCGAATCGGGCTCCGGCAAGACGACGCTGGCGCGCGCCATCATGCAGCTTATCTCGCGCCCCGGCCGCGTCGACAGCGGGCTGATCGAATTTGCCGGGCGCGATTTGAGCACCCTCAACGAGCAGGAATTGCGCGCCATCCGCGGCAACGATATCGCCATGGTCATTCCCAATCCGCGCACCGAACTCAATCCCCTGGTGACGGTCGGCAAGCAAATCGCCAATGTCGCGCGCTACCATCTTTCGCTGCCGCGCCGCGAGGCGGACGCGATGGCCATGGCGATGCTCGACGCGGTGCAGATCCCCGATCCCAAACGCCGCTTCGGTGCCTATCCGCATGAATTGAGCGGCGGCATGGCGCAGCGCGTGGTGATGGCCATCGCGCTCATCTGCTCGCCGCGCTTCATCAT
>CAZVDW010000633.1:0-2059 GCA_964625645.1 uncultured Rhodospirillaceae bacterium | reverse complement strand
CAGTAGAGCGGCGGCTGGTCTATTATGTCGAACGGATCAACCCAAGGGCAGTCCTCGCACCACGCATCATATGTACTATTAGCTTTCCTGAACGCCCGGCCCAGCGCTCTCCGCACTGCCTACGCCACCACAACTGTCCCGCTTTGCTCCTGCCCTGCCGCGCTTCCGCTGGTCCGCTTGCCATCAGCGCAACGTGCTTGTGTCGGGTGGACACGATCCGGTGCCTTCACAGTAGCCGCGGCTGGCGGGTGCCGGCTGGTCGGTCTCGGTGACTGTCCTTCCGTCTGGTCCCTGGTGGTGGTGTGTCTGGCGATCGCCAGCGGCTCCGACCCTTCCAGAGCTTGAGCCAATCCAGCCGCTACAACCGCCAGCGAAGCACCGCCATGTGGTAGTTCTGATGGTGCCTTGCCCCCATCGCGTAGTAGGCGGTGACCAGGGTGCCATCGGCCAACTGGACGGTTGATGGGTAACCACAATCGGCCCGACCAATATGCAAGAGGCCATCCACCAGGATGCGTGGTGCTGCCCAGGTCTTGCCTCAGCTGCTGCCCATGCTGAGTTCTTTGTTGAGCTCAAGGGCGCGCTGGTAGACGGTGCGCCTGGCAAGCCCCGTCTCGGCCGCAATGGCATTAGCGGCATCTCGGACGCTGGCATTCGCGAGCATGTCCAGCAGCATTTCATCAAGTGCTGCTGGGTCAATTTCTGACGTGGTGCTATCGGGCGGGCCGATAACGACAGTCACTTCGCCCTTCGGAGGGCCTGCCTCGGCGTAGTGGGTAGCCAATTCGTCAAGCGAGCCCCGGCGCACCTCTTCGAAGCGCTTGGTCAGTTCGCGGGTAACGGCGGCGTCGCGTATGCCGAGGCATTGATGAGCATCGGCCAACATGGTAGCCAGGCGTTTGGCTGATTCCATAACTACCAACGAGCCGGGAATGGCTGCCAAAGCGCTCAATACCCGCCTACGTTTAGGCTTCTTGATGGGCAGAAACCCCTGAAAGAAAAACCGGTCAGTGGGTAATCCGGAAAGTGCCAAGGCTGTCGTCACAGCCGAGGCGCCAGGAATGCAGCTTACCGCGATACTTTCATTGATGCAGGCGGCAACCAGTTTGTAGCCAGGGTCCGATATTGTTGGCATGCCGGCGTCGCTAACCAGCGCCACGGTTTCGCCATCTTTTAGGCGTCTCATCAGCTTTGGGCGCTGGCTCCGCGCATTGTGCTCGTGGTACGGCAGCATGGGTGTTACCAGGCCATGCACGGCAAACAGTTTAGCGGTGACGCGGGTGTCTTCGCAGGCAACCACGTTGGCGCCGGCCAGAACTGCAATTGCGCGGGCCGAGATGTCGGCAGCATTGCCGATCGGCGTTGCGACGAGAACGAGGCCCTGCGGCGAGGGCGCGGCGGGCAGTTTACTCTCCCCGCCACGGCCGCTAGACTCAGGCGCGGCGGAACCGGTGGCCAATGATGTCCGATCGGAAGAGGGACCCCGTGAACCGGATGACACGACTATTAGCCTCTCACTTTATTCCGCCGGCATTTTTGCTGGCAACGATGGTTGCACTCCTTGGCTGCCAGCAAATCGGACTGGACGGCCTCTTGCAAGCCGAAAGCCCGCTAAATTCCCGCTCGCAAGGTACGCACGGCACACCGCCATCGCACCGCAAGCCGCCGCTAGCTGAACCAAAAACTGCGGCCGTGTCCCCGACGCCGGGCCAGCAGTCTGTAAAGATTGCCCCGGGATCACAGGCTATCGGTGCGGCGAGCCACACCGAGGTCCTGCCGTCCTTGGCCGCTTTGCCGTCGACACAGCCGCTCCCTAATCCAGACCTGCCGTCCCTGACGCATCTTCTGGGCCGCTTGCCGGATCCGGTGGCAGAGCTTACTAATCGGCCGGCGGTGCCGCCGCCCGCAACCACCGATACGGTGCGCGTGGCATTGCTGCTGCCGCTGACGGGACCGAACGCCACCATCGGTCAGGCCATGCTGAAAGCTGCGCAACTAGCGGTTTTTGATTTTGCCGACCGCAGGCTCGAACTGTTGCCCATCGATACGCGCGGTACCC
>CAZVDW010000632.1:0-5567 GCA_964625645.1 uncultured Rhodospirillaceae bacterium | reverse complement strand
GCGGATGATGCCGCTGGGCGCGTAGATATCGTGCGGCACGAAGTCGATGTCCGGGAACAACACACGGCGAGCGAAATTGCCGCGCTCGAGCAACAGGCCCGGCGTCACCCAGCTGCGCCCCCCCGCCCAGCCGGCCACGGTCGGCGGCCAGAACAGGGCCTGGCCGAGCACGCCGGTGGCCTCGTTGAAGTCGGGGATGCCCGGCAGCGCGCGCAGGCCGAGCTTGCGATAGCTCGAGACGACCAGCTCGACCGGGCTCTTGATATGCGTGCCGACCGAGGCCGCACTGTAGAAGTCGCGTGACAGGAAGATGGCGCGCAGCAGCGGCTTGAGCTCGTAATCGGCATCGCGCAGGATCGCCGCCAGCTTGGCATTGAGCGCGTGCGACAATTCATCGCGCACGAAGAAGCGATAGAGCCTGGCCGAGATATATTCGGCCGTGACAGGCTGATCGAGAATGATGCGGGCCACGTCGGCGCCGTCGAAATCACCGCTCCGGCCGAGCACCGTCTTGACGTCATTATCGTGCTGCTCGGCGTTGACCACGAAGGTGAGGTCGTCGAAATACCAGCCGGTGAAGGCGCGCGCCGCCTCGCGGATGTCGGTCTCGGAATAGTTGCCGACGCCCATGCTGAAGATCTCCATGATCTCGCGGGCGAAGTTCTCGTTCGGCGCCCCGGCGACATTCACGCCGGCATCGAGAAAGGCGAGCATGGCCGGGTCCTGGGCGACGGCCAGCAACAGGGCACCGAAATTGCCCGTGGCGTGGCGGCGCAGCGTCGCGTTCTGCAGCAGCATCTTGCGATAGTCGCGCACCTTGCTTTCGATGGTGGCGAAATGGCCGTGCCAGAACAGCGTCATCTTCTCTTCCAGCGGCCGCTCCGTCGCCAGCATGCGATTGCCCCACCAATAGCCGACGCGCCGCGTCTCCAGCATGCTGGCGCGCAGCCAGTAGAAGAACTTGTTGACCACCGGCTGCAGGCGGCGATTGCCGTCGGGCTTGACGCGCACGCCCAGTGCCTCGCCATTTTCGCGGGCCAGCGCCGTGGTCGCCGGGCGGCTCGGCGGGAACGGGTCGAGGCCGGCATCGAAGATGCCCGAATGGTCGAAGGCCGGCAGCTCGCCGTTCGGCACCGACTCGTAGTTCACCAGCCAGCGCACCACCTCGTCGGGCGTCATGGCCGCCAGCGCTTCGATCTCGGTCGGCGTGGCGCCGAAGCCCGCGCGCTCGATGAGATGCGCCGCGCGGTCGTAGGACCATTCCTCAGGCCCGATCGGCCTCAGGTCGTCCTGCCAGGCATGATGGCCGGCATTTGCAGGCGCCGCGGCAAGCAGCCCCGCCACGGCGAGCGCGCCAAGGCGCGTTGAAACGAAACCAACGGGCATCGCAACCTTCCTCGTATCGTCCCCATATCCGGCTTCCCCACGGAAGCCGGGGCGAGTATAGCATCGAAGCCCCTATTGGCCGGGCCTATGGGAGCTATTCCCGCAATTGTGAGCGGAGAAGGAGGGACGCGTGACTTTCAGCCGCACCGAGGAGCAGGACCAGATCGTCGATGCCATCGCCCGCATCTGCCGCGACTTCGACGACGCCTATTGGCTGCGCAGCGAGCGCGAGGCCGCTTTCCCGCACGACTTCTGCGCCGCCCTGGCGGCGGACGGCTGGCTCGGCATCGCCATGCCCGAAGCCTATGGCGGCGCCGGCCTCGGTGTGACCGAAGCGGCCCTGATGATGGGCACCATCGCCGCCTCGGGCGCCGCCATGTCGGGCTGCTCGGCCGTGCACATGAATATCTTCGGCCCCAATCCCATTGTCGTCTTCGGCACGGACGAGCAGAAGCAGCGCTTCCTGCCTCCCCTCATCGAGGGCCGCGAGCGCGCCTGCTTTGCGGTGACGGAACCGGATGCCGGGCTCGACACCACCCGCATCGTCACCCGCGCGCGCCGCGACGGCAACGGCTACCGCATCGACGGCCGCAAGGTCTGGACCTCGACCGCCCAGGTCTCCGACAAGGTGCTGATCCTCGCCCGCACCACGCCGATCGACGAATGCGAGAAGCCCGTCGAGGGCTTGAGCCTGTTCTACACCGACCTCGACCGCAACGCCGTCGATGTGCGGCGCATCGACAAGATGGGCCGGCATGCGGTGGATTCGAACGAGCTTTTCATCGACGACCTCAAGGTTCCGGCGGAGGACCGCATCGGCGAGGAAGGCTTGGGCTTCCGTTATCTCATCCACGGCCTCAATCCCGAACGCGTTCTGGTGGCGGCGGAGGCCGTCGGCATCGGCCGTTCGGCGTTGTCGCGCGCCGCCAAATACGCCCGCGAGCGCGTCGTCTTCGGCCGCCCCATCGGCCAGAACCAGGGCATACAGCACCCCCTCGCCGAATGCTGGGCCGAGCTCGAAGCGGCCGACCTGATGACCTTCAAGGCGGCGCATCTCTATGACAGCGGCGAGGCTTGCGGCCTCGAAGCCAACGCCGCCAAGCTGCTCGCCGCCCGCGCCGGCCACCACGCCTGCGAGCGTGCCGTGATGACCCACGGCGGCTACGGCTACGCCGCCGAGTTCCACGTCGAGCGCCTGCTGCGCGAGATCTGGATCAGCCGCCTGGCGCCCGTCAGCGAGCAACTGGTGCTGTGCTATATAGCCGAGCGGGCGCTGGATTTGCCGAAGTCGTATTGATATGGGGACATGGCCGTGTCGCTATTTCGGCTGCGCGATCTGGCGATAGCTGGCGCCCGTGAGGCTGTGCGGCCCGTGCGCGGCGAGGTGCCTTCGGCAGGCCACGAGTAACGCTGTGTCCGTCAAGTGACTTCGCAGCGCTTCAAGATCCAGCGTCGCGCGATCGAAGGCTTCGACCGACCACACCAACTCGACCTGTGCCTCCTCTAACGGCGGCTCCGCGGCATGATGCGATTGCGCGGTCACGATCGCATCTCCGGCCATATCGATACCCACTGGCGCTGCCCCTTCGTCCGGGTCGTCATCAGGCGCCGGGCGGGCGCGGACGGCGGCATCGGTAACTCGCCCGAGGACGACCTCCAACGCCGCCTTGAGAGACTCTTCGTATTTCTGAAAGAACGCCTTCACCGTGGCCGTGGCGTCGGCAAAGGGGCGCCCGTCCGACAACCTCGCCTTGGCGGTCTCCCGAACCGCGGCCTTGAGCTGCTTGACGAAGCGACCGGCGCGGATGACGTCTTCCTCCGACGTAAGCGAAACCGGCATGCGATCGAATGCCGCCAGCAGGTCGGTGTTGCGCTGTATCAATGCCGCATTCGCATCACCGAGAATCGTCTCGATCGCAGCATGATCGATGGCGAACAGGTTGCTGTCGCTCTTGGCTGATTTCGGCATGATCCGCGCTCCCTCTCTGAGTCGGGCTCCAGATTACCGAATCCTTGATCCGTGCCAAAAATGTATCATAAAATGATACATATACGCGACGGATCAGGGTGCCATCATGCCTTCCAGCTATACCCTCGGCGAACATCTCGAGAAATTCGTGGCGGACCAAGTCGCCAGCGGGCGCTATAGCAGCGCCAGCGAGGTGATCCGCGCCGGCCTGCGTCTGCTTGACGATCAGCAACAGGAGCACACCGCGCGCTTGGAAGCCCTACGCGCCGAAATCCAGATCGGCTTGGACGATTTGGAGAACGGTAGATATCAGGACTTCAAGACCAAGGAAGAGCTCGATGCATTCTTTGAGGATATTCACAACCGGGGGCTGGAGCGATTGCGCGCGCAGACGTCAGACTGACCGAGGCCGCAAGAACCGATATCGATGAGATTTGGTGGCATATCGCTCAAGATTCGCCCACAAATGCCAAGCGCGTCACCGTCAGCATTAGTAACGAAATAGGGCTTCTCGCCGAGCAGCCGCGATTGGGGGTCGCGAGAGACGATTTAGCGACCGGATTGCGGATGCTGGTCTACAGGCGTTACTTGATCTTCTATCGGTATGAAAACGAAATCGTCCGGGTCGCTCGCGTCATTCATTCGTCGCGTGACAGCGACGCAATCAATTTTGCCGCTAACGACTCCTAAAGCCGCTTCACCACATCCGACACGATGAGATCCGGCGCTGCATCGATTGCCACGGTGATGCAATCCACCGGCGGCTCCAGCGTTGCCAGCTGGCTGCTGAGCCGGCGCAGCCGTGGCGTCTCCGGCCCGTGCCCGGATTCAAGGATAAAGCGCGCGTCATTCGCATTTGTGCTGCGGCTCTCCTCGATCATCGCCGCCATGGCATCCCGCAGGCGCGCCAGCCAAGCATCGGCGATCACGCCCTCGACAAGGCAAGCGCCGTCCGCGAAGAACCGCGCCCGTTGCGCCTCGCTCAAGACCCGTGGCGGATGGTTGAGAACGTCCGCGACCAACATGGTTTCCCCTCGCTTCGGCTCTGCCTTGCCGACAATGCCATGATCGCAGCGGCGGCTATGTGCGATCAAGAGGTCACGAACGCATCCCGCAAGCTGACGGCTGGCGCTCCGATATATCGCTGAGCGCGCGCTGGATCTGCCGAAGCTCTGTTGAGGCGCCCATGAGCGGCGCGTTCCATGAGCCTTTGAAGCCACGGCACGGAAACGATCGCAGGCGCAGACGCCGCGTCAGGGTTCGTATCCGCCAAAGCCAACTCACATCACAGATTTCGGTGACGTCCGCTTCTGAGCGAACACAAGAAGTTGCACCAAACGGCTTTTTACTTCCGGGATTAGCCGAGAGCTGCCATTCGTAATGATTCAGTCATTGCGAGACGCACAGTTGAGCTGAGTATCGCCGGTGCGTAATTTATCAGCCCAGCATCGGGACACGCCATCAAGGGGGCTAGAGTGGCTGAAGAACAGGTGAGGTACCCCGCTTCTGAGAAGCTCGAGATCATCCGCCTGAGGGCTCTACGCCAAATGCTTTCGCGGAACATGCTTGCCAAATCCGCATCCACGCCTCACACTTTCCGCCAAGACACGTCCACATGGGGGATGTCGGGTGAATGCGATTCAGTACTCGGTGGACAAATTGAAGAATGTGATGTTGAGCGCTGCTGTTGCCGCGGCATCAGTTCTTGCCGCGTCTAATACGTCAGCTATCGCCGCTGAATGCTCCGGATACGGTATATTTGTGGTTGAAAGTGCCGAGACTGAGGATCTTGGCGGTGGTCACCAATTAATATTGGTTCGCATGAGCAGCGTAGCAATTACGGACGACCCCAACCATATTCTCAATCAGACAACTGGAGAGTGCCACGCTTCTATCGTGAAGACGCCCGATGGAATGAGGAAAATCTCGAGCCATTGTGGACGCCAAGACAGCGATGGGGACACCTACAGTCTTGAATTCTCCCTAGCGCCCGGCGCTGAAAAAGGGGAATGGAAAACTTATGCGGGAACAGGCAAGTTTTCCGAGTTTAGTGCGTCCGGTTGGTCCCATGGGACGAAACCGCTACGCGGTAATTTGGAGCGTGTGGTGATGGGAGCGCCTGGGTAAGGGAATGGGAATGCCCTGTTGCGAGGATTGAGGTTTTGGACCTCACCTCAAGACAGGAGCTTCCGATGACGAAGACAGCGATCAG